>NZ_JACAQY010000035.1:25006-25218 GCF_013386835.1 Pseudomonas sp. IPO3774 | reverse complement strand
CCCGGCCGGCTTGAGTGTTAAGAGCAAAAGCAAAAACCAGAGTGAAAACAAATCTGCTTTTCTGTGGGAGCGGGCTTGCTCGCGAAGAACCTGAGAGCGCCGCGTTCATTCAGAATGCCCGCGTCATCGTTAACGACCTTCGCGAGCAAGCCCGCTCCCACATTTGGACCGTGCCCGCTTTAGCTTTTGATTTTGCTCTTCAACACTCAAGC
>NZ_JACAQY010000035.1:0-24835 GCF_013386835.1 Pseudomonas sp. IPO3774 | reverse complement strand
AGAGCGGAACCAATCGAAGCCATCACCCAAATAACGGATATGCCCCCCATCCAACAAATACGAAAGTTCCCCCACGCCAGCCGCTTTGTCCCCGCTTCCCATGTCACCCCCCACCCCCCGAATCCTCTAGTTTCCCAACCCTGCGGGAAGCCTCCCGGCCCACGACTGCGCCCGCGCTTTAAACCGGGCCTCCCAGGCACTTACGCGACAGCTGAAAACGGACTTTCTCCTCAACCGTATCCGACTCAAAAAAGCAGGTTACCCCATGCAGTTCAGCAAATTACTGGCAGCTCTTTCCACCCACCCGATCCGCCTGCAAATGGACGAAGGCGACCTGATCATCCTGGGTGACGACGACGCGCTGGATGACGCCCTATGGGACCAACTGATCGCCCACAAACCCCAACTGCTCGACCTCGTCGCCCAACACGGCGGCGACTGGCTCAGCCCGGCCTATCGCATCACCCCGGACATGCTGCCCCTGGTCAACCTCGACCAACCCGCCATCGACCGCATCGTCGCCGCGATCCCCGGCGGGGCGGCGAATGTGCAGGATATCTACCCTCTGGCACCCCTCCAGGAAGGCATGCTTTACCACCATCTGTCAGCGCACCAGGGCGACCCCTACGTGCTGCACGCGCAGTTCGTGTTCGACAGCCGTGCCCGTCTTGAAACCTTCGCCCAGGCCTTGCAATGGGTCATCGACCGCCACGATATCCTGCGCACCTCGATGGCCTGGGATCGCCTCGACGAACCCCTGCAAGTCGTCTGGCGCAAGGCCTCGCTGGCCTGCGAAGAAGCCCGCCTCGACGGCGATGTACTGACCCAACTGCAAGCCCTCTACGACGCCCGCAACTACCGCATGGACCTCGGCCAGGCACCGCTGCTGCGACTGGTGTTCGCCGAAGACCCGCGCAACCAGCGTGTGGTCGCCATGCTGCTGTTCCACCACACCATCCTCGACCACACCGCCCTCGACGTGGTGCGCCGGGAGATCCAGCTGCACCTCGCCGGCCAGACCGAACACGCCAGTGCACCGGTGCCGTTTCGCAACTACATCGCCCAGGTCCGCCATGGCGTCAGCGAACAGGCTCACGAAGCGTTCTTCCGCGAGATGCTGGCCGATATCGACGAGCCAACCCTGCCGTTCGGCCTGCAGGATGTTCAGGGTGACGGGCATGGCATCGACGAAACCCGCATTGCCGTCGACGGCGATCTAAGTCGCCGTCTAAGGGCCCAGGCAAGACCGTTGGGTGTCAGTCCCGCCAGTGTGATGCACCTGGCGCTGGCCCAGGTGCTGGGCAAGGTCTCGGCTCGCGAAGCCGTGGTATTTGGCAGCGTGATGCTCGGCCGCATGGGCGCAGGCGAGGGCTCCGACCAGGCCCTGGGCATGTTCATCAACACCCTGCCGCTACGGGTAGATGTAGGCGAACAAAGCGTGCGCGAGGGCGTACAAACCACCCATAAACGCCTGACCGAATTGCTCGATCACGAACACGCCTCCCTGGCCCTGGCCCAGCGTTGCAGCGGTGTGGCCGCACCCACGCCGTTGTTCAGTGCCATCCTCAATTACCGTCACAGCGATGCCTCGGACACCCAGGCGGTGATCGATATCGCCGAAGGCATCCAGGTGTTGGGCGCCGAAGAACGCACCAACTACCCGCTGACGGTCAACGTCGATGACCTGGGCGAAGGCTTTGCCTTTACCGTGATGGTGGACGCCTCCATCGGCGCGACGCGCATTGCCGGTTACCTGCACACCGCCCTGGAAAACCTGGTGCTGGCCCTGGAACAAACGCCAGATGCACCGTTGCACAACCTGGGCATCCTGCCTGCCGCCGAACGCCAGCATCTGCTGCATGGCCTTAACGCCAGCACCCAGCACTACGCCGATTCAGCCCTGATCCACCAGCAAGTCGAAGCTCATGCCGCCAGCCATCCCGAAGCCATCGCGCTGCGCTTTGAACACGAACACCTGAGCTACCGCGAGCTGAACGAGCGCGCCAACCAGGTTGCGCATTGCCTGCTCAAGCATGGCATCCGCCCCGACGACCGGGTGGCGATCTGTGTCGAACGCGGGCTGGAAATGATCATTGGCCTGCTGGGGATTCTCAAGGCTGGGGCGGGTTATGTGCCGATCGATCCGGCCTACCCGCTGGACCGTATCGCCTACACCCTGAAAGACAGCGCGCCGCTGGCGGTGCTGGTGCAGGACGACACCCGCCACTTGGTGGGCGACGTCACGTCGATCGACCTCAACAGCCTGCAGCACGAGCCCATCGTCAACCCCAACGTTGCAATCAGCGCGTCCAGCCTTGCCTATGTGATCTACACCTCCGGCTCCACCGGCCTGCCCAAGGGCGTGATGATCGAACACCGCAACGTCGCGCGACTGTTCAGCGCCACCGAGCACTGGTTCAAGTTCAACGCCAATGACACCTGGGCGCTGTTCCACTCGTTTGCCTTCGACTTCTCGGTGTGGGAGATCTGGGGCGCGCTGATGCATGGCGGGCAGTTGCTGGTGGTGCCGCAGCTGGTCAGCCGCTCGCCGGACGAGTGTTACGCACTGCTGTGCGAAGCCGGCGTCAGTATTCTCAACCAGACGCCGAGCGCGTTCCGCCAGTTGATCGCGGCACAGGGCCGCAGCCAGCAACTGCACTCGCTGCGCCAGGTGATCTTCGGCGGTGAAGCCCTGGAACCGGGGATTCTCAAGCCGTGGTACGCCCGGGTGACCAACGCCGGTACGCGGTTGGTCAACATGTATGGCATCACCGAAACCACCGTGCACGTGACCTACCATGCCCTGGAGGCGGCGGATGCACAGCGGGTGGGCGTGAGCCCGATTGGCGTGCGCATTCCCGACTTGCAACTGTATGTGCTGGACGCCCGCCGCGAACCGGTGCCGAGCGGCGTAGTCGGGGAGTTGTACGTCGGCGGTGCCGGCGTGGCGCGGGGTTATCTCAACCGCGATGAGCTGACGGCCGAACGTTTTCTGACGGATCCCGCAACCGGCCTGCGCCTGTACAAGACCGGTGACCTCGGCCGGATGCTGGCCGACGGCAGTGTCGAGTACCTGGGGCGCAACGACGACCAGGTGAAGATTCGCGGTTTCCGTATCGAACTGGGGGAAATCGAAGCACGCCTGGCCACCTGCGAAGGTGTGCGCGAAGCCGTGGTGATTGCCCGCGAAGACGAACCGGGCGACAAGCGCCTGGTGGCCTACGTGATTGCCCAGCCTGAACACACGCCCACTGCCGCTGAGCTGCGTGACCACCTGCTGCTGTCCCTCGCCGAGTACATGGTGCCCAGCGCCTTTGTGCTGCTCGACGCGTTCCCGCTTACCACCAACGGCAAGCTCGACCGCAAGGCCTTGCCGGCACCGGACGCCGATGCCCTGGCCCGTCGTGGTTATGAAGCGCCACAAGGCGCGGTGGAAACCGCGATCGCGAGTCTCTGGCAAGACCTGCTCAAGGTCGACCGGGTCGGGCGCCAGGACAACTTTTTCGAGCTGGGCGGCCATTCGTTGCTGGCGGTCAAGCTGATCGAGCGCATGCGCCAGCTCGAGCTGAGCGCCGATGTGCGGGTGCTGTTCGGCCAGCCGACCCTGGCTGCGCTGGCCGCTGCGGTGGGCGGGCAACATGAAGTGCAGGTCCCGGCCAACCTGATCGGCGAAGCGACGCGGCACATCACCCCGGACATGCTGCCGCTGGTGAATCTCGACCAGCAGGCCATCGACCATATCATCGCCAGTGTCCCCGGCGGCATCGCCAACGTACAGGACATCTACGGCCTGGCCCCGTTGCAGGCCGGCATCCTCTACCACCACCTGGCAACCACCGAAGGCGATCCCTACGTGTTGCAGGTGCAGTTCAGCTTCAGCGGCCATGAGCCGGTCGAGGCGTTTATCCGTGCGCTGCAAAGTGTGATCGAGCGCAACGATATCCTGCGTACCGGGATTGTCTGGGAAGGCCTGGACGAGCCGGTGCAGGTGGTCTTGCGCCAGGCGCTGCTGGTGGTTGAGCAGGTTGAAGCCGATCCTTCCAGCGCCGTATTGGCGCAACTGCAGGAACGCTTCGACCCACGCCACTACCGCCTCGACCTGTCCCGCGCTTCGCTGATGCGGTTTGCCTACGCCGAGGATCAGGGCCGTTACGTCGGCATCCTGCTGCTGCACCACATCCTGCTGGACCACACCGCGTTGCAGGTGCTGGTGGAGGAAATGAGCGCGAGCCTTGCAGGCGAAACCGGCTTGCTGCCCGAAGCCGTGCAGTACCGCAACTACGTGGCCCAGGCGCGCCTCGGTGTGAGCGCTGCGCAGCATGAGGCATTCTTCAGCGAAATGCTCGGCGACATCGACGAGCCGACCCTGGCCTTCGGCTTGCAGGACGTGAACCGCGACGGCAGCGGTGTGCGCGAAGCGCACGTGGCATTGGAACCGGCCCTCAGCCTGGGCCTTCGCGAGCAGGCCCGGCAACTGGGGGTGAGTGCCGCAAGCCTGGTGCACCTGGCATGGGCCCAGGTCCTCGGCCAGATCTCGGGCCAGGACGACGTGGTCTTCGGCACCGTGCTGCTGGGCCGGCTGCACGGCGGCGAGGGCGCCGACCGGGCGCTGGGAATGTTCATCAATACCTTGCCGTTGCGGGTCAGTGTCGGCGCGGTGGGCGTGCAGGCTGGCGTGCGCGCCACCCATGCGCGGCTGGCACAGTTGCTGGGGCATGAACATGCGTCCTTGTCCCTGGCCCAGCGTTGCAGTGGCGTGTCCGGTGCGCTGCCATTGTTCAGCACCTTGCTCAACTACCGCCACAGCGCGCCGGGTGAAGCGCCGGGCGCCAGCCCGTTTGCCGACGCCGGGATCGAAATCCTCAGTTCCGAGGAGCGCAGCAACTACCCGCTGGTGCTGAACGTCGACGACCTCGGCGCAGGCTTTGCCTTGACCGTGCAAGGCGTGGCGGAGGTGGATGTGCAGCGCGTCGGCGACTACATGCTCAGCGCCTTGCGCAACCTGGTCACGGCACTGCAACAGGCGCCGACCACACCGCTGCATCAAGTGTCGATCCTGCCAGCCGCCGAGCGGCATCAAGTGCTGGTGGATTTCAACGCCACTGCTCGCGCCTACCCGGCTGCGCACACCGTGCACGGGATCTTCGAAGCCAGCGTCCTGACCAGCCCCGACGCGCTGGCGGTGGTGCACGGCGACGTGTCGCTGACGTACCGCGAACTCAACCTGCGGGCCAATCGCCTGGCCCACTATTTGATCGACCAGGGTGTAAAACCGGGCGACAGCGTGGCCATCGCGCTGCCACGTTCCATCGACCTGCTGGTCAGCCAACTGGCCATCCTCAAGTGCGCGGCGGTGTACGTGCCGCTGGACATCAATGCGCCGGACGAACGCCAGGCGTTCATGGTGCAGGACAGTCACGCCGGGCAGGTGCTGCGTGATCTCGACGGGCTGAACCTCGACAATCAGCCGGCCCATAATCCGAACCTGTCCCAGTCTGCCGAAAGCGTGGCGTACATCATGTACACCTCCGGCTCAACCGGCGCGCCCAAGGGTGTGCAGGTGCCCCATCGCGCCGTCTCTCGATTGGTGATCAACAACGGTTATGCCGACTTCAATCACCGCGACCGGGTGGCCTTCGCCTCGAACCCGGCGTTCGACGCCAGCACCCTCGATGTGTGGGCGCCGTTGCTCAACGGCGGCTGCGTGGTGGTGGTCGAGCATGCCACGTTGCTGTCCCAGGCCGCGTTTGGCGCCCTGTTGCAGGAGCAATCCGTCAGCGTGTTGTGGATGACCGCCGGGCTGTTCCATCAGTACGCCGACGGGTTGATGCCGATGTTCCGGCAACTGCGCTACCTGATCGTCGGCGGCGATGTGCTCGACCCGCAGGTGATCGCCCGGGTGCTTGAGCACGGCGCGCCGCAGCACCTGCTGAATGGCTATGGCCCCACCGAAGCCACGACGTTTTCCACCACCTTCGAGATCAAGTCGGTGGGTGAGGGCGGTATTCCGATTGGTCGACCGATTGGCAACAGCCGCGCCTACGTGCTGGATGCACGGCAGCAGCCGGTGGCGCTGGGCGTGGTTGGCGAGCTGTACATCGGTGGCGCGGGTGTGGCCAAGGGTTACCTGAACCAGCCGCAATTGACCGCCGAGAAATTTATCGTCGACCCGTTCGGCGATGGGCTGCTGTACCGCACCGGCGACCTGGCGAGCTGGCAGGCGGACGGCACCTTGCTGTACCAGGGCCGCAACGACCATCAGCTGAAAATCCGGGGTTTCCGTATCGAGCCCGGTGAAATCGAAAGCTGCCTCGCCAGCTATTCCGGCGTGAAAGACACGGTGGTGCTGGCCCGTGAAGATGAGCCCGGCGACAAGCGCCTGGTGGCTTACTACACCGCCCAGGCGCCGCTGAGTATTGAAGCGTTGCGAGCGCACCTGCAAAGCCGGCTGCCGGACTACATGGTGCCGTCGGCCTATGTCTGGCTGGAGCTGTTGCCGCTGACGGCGAACGGCAAGCTGGACCGCAAGGGCCTGCCTGCGCCGGATCAGGCGTCGCTGCTCAGCCGTGGTTTCGAAGCGCCCGAAGGCGAGGTGGAAACCCTGCTGGCGCAGATCTGGCAGGACGTGCTGAAGGTCGAGCGTGTCGGGCGCTTTGACCACTTCTTTGAACTCGGCGGCCATTCGTTGCTGGCGGTAAGCCTGATCGAGCGCATGCGCCAGGCCGGCCTGAGCGCCGATGTGCGGGTGCTGTTCAACCAGCCAAGCCTGGCGGCGCTGGCGGCGGCGGTGGGCAGTGGCCGGGAAATCGTGGTGCCGGCCAACGGCATTGCGCCTGGCTGCGAGCACATCACGCCGTCGATGCTGACCCTGGTCAAGCTGGACCAGCCGGCCATCGACCGCATCGTGGCGACGGTGCCCGGCGGTGCGGCCAACGTGCAGGATATCTACCCGCTGGCGCCGTTGCAGGAAGGCATCCTCTACCACCACATCAGCGCCGAACAGGGCGACCCCTACCTGCTGCAATCGCGCATGGCGTTTGACAGCGTCGAGCGTTTGCAGGCCTTCATGGGCGCGCTGCAAAAGGTCGTGGCGCGCCACGATATCCTGCGCACCGGCGTGGTGTGGGAAGGCTTGGACAGCCCGGTGCAAGTGGTGTGGCGCCAGGCCGAACTGGTGGTGCAGAACATCCCGCTGGACCCGGCCGATGGTGATGTGATCGAACAACTGCACGCGCGTTTTGATGCCCGCCACTATCGCCTGGATATCACCCAGGCGCCGCTGCTGCGCATGGTGTATGCGCAGGACCCGGCCAACCAGCGGGTCGCGGCGATCCTGCTGTTCCATCACCTGGCACTGGACCACACCGCCATGGAAGTGGTCGGCCAGGAAATGCGGGCGTTCCTGTTCAACCAGGCCGATGACTTGCCGGCCGCGGCACCGTTCCGTCACTACGTGGCCCAGGCTCGCCTGGGTGTCAGCGCCCAGGAACACGAGCAGTTCTTCCGCGAAATGCTCGCCGATGTCGACGAGCCCACGCTGCCCTTCGGCGTGCAGGATGTGCAGGGCGATGGCCGGGATATCGAAGAGGCCGAATTGCCCGTCGATGCAGGGCTGGCGCTGCGGGTTCGTGAACAGGCGCGGCAACTGGGAGTCAGCGCTGCGAGCCTGATGCACCTCGCGTGGGCCCAGGTCCTCGGGCTGGTGTCGGGCCGTCAGGACGTGGTATTCGGCACCGTATTGATGGGCCGCATGCAAGCCGGCGAAGGTGCCGACCGGGCATTGGGCATGTTCATCAACACCTTGCCGCTGCGGGTGGAGGTGGGTGCCGGCGCGGTACGTGCCGGCGTCAAGGCGACCCACGCCCGGCTCAGTGCCTTGCTGGGCCATGAGCATGCATCCCTGGCGCTGGCCCAGCGGTGCAGCGGCGTGCCGACCTCGATGCCGTTGTTCAGTGCCTTGCTCAACTACCGCCACAGCACCCCGGGCGAAATGGCCCGCGACGGCCACGGTATCTGGGAAGGTGTGCAATTGCTCGGCGGCGAAGAGCGCAGCAACTACCCGCTGACCTTGAGTGTGGACGACCTCGGTACGGGCTTCGGCTTGACGGTACTGGCGCTGGAATCCATCGGCGCGCAGCGCCTGTGCGACTCCATGCACAGTGCGCTGGAGCAACTGGTGGAGGCCCTTGAGCACGCGCCGCAAACGCCGTTGCATCAGTTGCCGGTACTGCCTGCCCGCGAACGCGAACACCTGCTGCGCAGCTTCAACGCCACCGCCCGCGACTACCCGCAAGGGCAGACCCTGCACGGCGCTTTCGAAGCCCAGGCCCTGCGCCTGCCGCAGGCGATTGCCGTGAGCCAGGACGGCCAGCACCTGACGTACCAACAGCTCAACCAACGCGCCAACCAACTGGCCCATCACCTGCTGGCGCTGGGCGTACAGCCCGACGACCGTGTGGCGATCTGCTGCCGACGCGGCCCGCAGATGCTGGCGGGCCTGCTGGCGATTCTCAAGGCGGGCGCGGCCTACGTCCCGGTAGACCCGGCCTATCCGGCCGAGCGCATCGCTTACCTGCTGCAAGACAGCGCACCGGTCGCGGTCCTGGCCGAAGAGAGCACCCGTGGCGTGCTCGGTGATATCGCCATCGTCGATCTGCATGGCGCCTATCCCGACGGCACCAATCCCCACGTCGCCAGCCTGACCCCGGCGAACCTCGCCTATGTGATCTACACCTCCGGCTCCACCGGCCAGCCCAAAGGCGTGATGGTGGAACACCGCACCGTGGAAAACCTGGTGCATTGGCACTGTGAAGCCTTCGACCTGCAGGCCGGCAGCCACACCAGCAGCGTGGCCGGCTTCGGTTTCGATGCCATGGCCTGGGAAGTCTGGCCGGCATTGTGCGTGGGGGCGACCTTGCACCTGCCACCGGCCCATGTCGGCAATGAAAACATCGACGAACTGCTGGCCTGGTGGCTGGCCCAGCCGCTGGACGTGAGCTTCCTGCCCACCCCGGTGGCCGAGTACGCGTTCAGCCAGGACCTTGAGCACCCAAGCTTGCGCACCCTGTTGATCGGCGGTGATCGCCTGCGCCAGTTCAGCCATGAGCGACGTTTCGCGGTGATCAACAACTACGGCCCCACCGAAGCCACGGTGGTCGCCACCTCTGGCCGGGTGCGCGCCGGCCAGCCGCTGCATATCGGCAAGCCGATGGCCAATGCCACGGTGTACCTGCTGGATGCACAACAACGGCCGGTGCCGGTGGGTGTGGCCGGTGAGCTGTATGTAGGCGGCCGCGGCGTGGCCCGCGGCTACCTGAATCGCCCGGACCTGACCGCCGAGCGATTCCTCGATGACCCGTTCAACCCGGGCCGCATGTACCGCACCGGCGACTTGGCGCGCTGGCTGCCGGATGGGAACATTGAATATCTGGGCCGCAACGACGACCAGGTAAAAGTCCGGGGCGTGCGCGTCGAGCTGGGAGAAATCGAAACCCGCCTGGCCGCCGTCGACGGCGTCAAGGAAGCCGTGGTGCTGGTGCGCGACGGCCGCCTGGTGGCCTGGTTCACCCAGCAAACCCCGCTGGTTATCGAAACCCTGCGCGCCGAGCTGCACAGCCAACTGCCCGAGGCCATGGTGCCGGTGGCCTACGTCAAACTCGACAGCTGGCCGTTGACCGCCAACGGCAAGCTTGACCGCAAGGCGCTGCCGGCACCGGATCAGGCCGCCGTGCTCAGCCGGGAATATGAAGCCCCACGCGGCGAAGTCGAGACCACCCTGGCGCGGATCTGGGCCGAGGTGTTGCAGGTGGAGCAAGTGGGCCGCCATGACCACTTCTTCGAGCTGGGCGGCCATTCCTTGCTGGCGGTAAGCCTGATCGAGCGCATGCGCCAGGCCGGCCTCAGCGCCGATGTGCGGGTGCTGTTCAGCCAGCCGACGCTGGCGGCATTGGCAGCGGCAGTGGGCAGTGGCCGGGAAGTGGTGGTGCCGGTGAATGCCATCGCCGCCGATTGCCCGCGCATCACGCCCTCGATGCTGCCATTGGTGGAGCTGGATCAGCCGATGATCGACCAGATCGTCGCCAGCGTGCCGGGTGGCGCCGCCAATGTGCAGGATATTTACCCGCTGGCACCGTTACAGGAAGGCATTCTTTACCACTACATCACGGCGGAGCAGGGCGATCCGTACCTGCTGCAATCGCACCTGGCATTCGATACCCAGGCGCGCCTGGACAGCTTCGCCCAGGCCTTGCAGCAGGTGATCGACCGCCACGACATCCTGCGTACCGGTGTGGTCTGGGAAGGCTTGGCGCAGCCGGTGCAAGTGGTGTGGCGCAAGGCTCGATTGACGGTCGAAGCGCTGCATCTGGACGGTGATGTGCTGGCCGGCCTGCATCAGCGTTTCGACGCCCGGCGCTACCGGCTGGACATCGCCCAGGCGCCGCTGATCCGCCTGATGTACGCCAACGACCCGGCCAATCAGCGGGTGGTGGCGGTGCTGCTGTATCACCACATCGTGCTGGACCACACCGCGTTCGACGTGGTGCTGCGGGAAATGCAGGGTTACCTGCTGGGGCACCCCGCACCGCAGGCCGCGCCGATGCCTTATCGCAACTACGTGGCGCAGGCGCGACTGGGTGTCAGCGAGCAGGAGCATGAAGGGTTCTTCCGCGAGATGCTTGGCGATATCCACGAGCCGACGCTGCCGTTTGGCTTGCAGGATGTGCAGGGCGATGGTCGGGATATCGAAGAATTCACGCATCACCTGGACGCTGCCGTCAGCCGGCGCCTCAGGGCCCAGGCACGCCTGCTGGGCGTGAGCACCGCGAGCCTGTTCCACCTGGCATGGGCGCAGGTGTTGGCGGTGACGTCGGGCAAGCCGAATGTGGTGTTTGGCACGGTGCTGGTCGGCCGGATGCAGGGCGGCGAGGGCGCGGACCGGGCCCTTGGCGTGTTCATCAACACCCTGCCATTGCGCCTGGATATCGACGGGCAAGGCGTGCGCGACAGCGTGCGCAGCACCCATGCCCGGCTCACCGCGCTGCTGGGCCATGAACATGCTTCCCTGGCCCTGGCCCAGCGTTGCAGCGGGGTGGCGGCGCCGCTGCCGCTGTTCAGCTCGATGCTCAATTATCGCCACCGGGGCGGCGCCACCCGTTCACAGGACGCGCAGCACGCCTGGGAAGGCATGCAGACCCTGACCAATGACGGGCGCACCAACTATCCGTTGACCCTGAACGTCGATGACCTGGGTGATGGTTATGACTTCACCGCGTTGACCCCGGCCCAGGTAGGCGCACAACGGGTCTGCGGTTATATGCAGATGGCGTTGACCCAGTTGGTGGAGGCCCTGGAGCACGCGCCGCACCAGGCCCTTGACCACCTGCCGATCCTGGGGGATGCAGAGCGTCAGCAGCTGCTGTTTGATTTCAATGCCACCGAGGTTGACTACGACCTGGCGCAGACCCTGCACGGCCTGTTCGAGGCCCAGGTCGAGCGCACGCCGGATGCATTGGCGGTGAAGGCGGGTGAGCAATGCCTGACCTATGCCGAGCTGAACCAGCGCGCCAACCAACTGGCGCACCACCTGCGGGAACTGGGCGTGCAGCCGGATGCGCGGGTGGCGATTTGCGTCGAGCGTGGTCTGGAGATGGTCATCGGTCTGTTTGCGATCCTCAAGGCCGGTGGTGGTTATGTGCCGCTGGACCCGGCGTACCCGCTGGGTCGCCTCGCCTACATGCTGCAAGACAGCCAGCCCGCGGCGCTGCTGGTGCAGGGCGCTACCCGTTCGTTGCTGGGCGACGTGACGGTGCCGGTGGTGGATCTTGACCAGAACACCTGGGCGCACCAGCCGGTGTCCAACCCACAGGTTCCCGGGTTGACCGCGCAGCACCAGGCCTACGTGATCTACACCTCCGGCTCCACCGGCCAACCCAAGGGCGTGATCAACGAGCACGCGGGTGTGGTCAACCGCCTGCTGTGGATGCAGGACGCCTACGGCCTGAACGCCACTGATGCGGTACTGCAGAAAACCCCGTTCAGCTTCGATGTGTCGGTGTGGGAGTTCTTCTGGCCCCTGTTCACCGGTGCGCGGCTGGTCATGGCACGCCCCGGCGGGCACAAGGAGCCGGCTTACCTGTGCGAGGTGATCGCGGCAGAACAGATCACCACCTTGCACTTCGTGCCGTCGATGCTCGATGTGTTCCTGGCCCACGGTGATGTCAGCCAGGGCGCCGGACTGCTGCGGGTGATGTGCAGCGGCGAAGCCTTGCCCGGCAGCCTGGTGCGGCGCTTCAAGCAGCAATTGCCCGGCATCGGTTTGTACAACCTCTATGGCCCGACGGAAGCCGCGGTGGACGTGACCGCCTGGAACTGCGCCAGGCCCGTGGTGCCGGACAACACGCCTATCGGCAAGCCGATTGCCAACACCCGCATGTACCTGCTGGATGCCCGGTTGCAACCGGTGCCGCTGGGCGTGGTGGGCGAGCTGTTTATCGCCGGTGTGCAAGTGGCTCGCGGCTACCTGCACCGTCCCGAGCTGACGGCCGAGCGCTTCCTCAAGGACCCGTTCAACCCAGGCCGGATGTACCGCACCGGTGACGTCGGGCGCTACCTGCCGGATGGCAATATCGAGTACCTGGGCCGTAATGACGACCAGGTGAAAATCCGTGGCCTGCGTATCGAACTGGGGGAAATCCAGGCGCGGCTGACCGAGTACCCACAGGTGAAGGAAGCGGCCGTGTTGGCCCGCGACGAACGCCTGGTGGCCTACTACACCGGCGTGCCAGCCGATATCGAACAACTGCGGACGCACCTGCTGGCGCGTTTGCCGGACTTCATGGTGCCTGCGGTATTCGTGTATCTGGACGCTCTGCCCCTGAGCCCCAACGGCAAGCTCGACCGCAAGGCCTTGCCTACGCCGGGTGTGGAATCACTGATCGTGCGCGAGTACGAAGCCCCGGTGGGCGCTACCGAAATCACCCTGGCGCGGCTGTGGGCCGAGCTGCTGAAGGTGGAGCGGGTCGGGCGTCACGACAACTTTTTCGAGCTGGGCGGGCACTCGTTGCTGGCCGTCAGCTTGATCGGACGCTTGCGTCAGGAAGGCATGGAAGCCGATGTGCGGGGCCTGTTCGAACAGCCGACCCTGGCCGGCTACGCCGCAATTACCGAACGAATGGAGATCGTCCTGTGAGCATCATCGAACTGTTGGCGACACTCAAGGCCAAGGATGTGCAACTGGCGCTCAAGGGCGATCAGTTGTCGGTGCAAGGCAACAAGCAGGCCCTGAGCGACGCGGCACTGGTGGCCTCGCTGCGCGAACACAAGCCGGCGCTGATCGAGCTGATCAAGGCCGGGGAGTACTCGGCCACCAAGGCCGGTGAGGTGCAGGTGCCGGCCAATGGCATTCCACCGGGCGCTTCCTCGATTACCCCGCAGATGCTGAGCCTGTCGACCCTCAGCCAGGCGTCCATCGACCGTATCCTCGAGACCGTCGAGGGTGGCGTCGCCAATGTGCAGGACATCTACCCGCTGGCACCGTTGCAGGAGGGCATCCTCTACCACCATGTGAGTGCCGAGCACGGCGACCCGTACATCATGCAGTCGCTGTTTGCCTTCGACAGCCTTGAGCGTTTCGAGGGCTTTGCCCTGGCCTTGCAACAGGTGATCGACCGTCACGACATCCTGCGGACCGGCGTGGTGTGGGAAGGCCTGGAAGAACCGTCGCAAGTGGTCTGGCGCACCGCGCGCCTGCCGGTGCAGGCGATTGAACTGGACCCGGCAGACGGCGATATCGCCGCCCAGTTGCATCGCCTGTTCGATGGCCGCCACTACCGCATGGACGTGACCCGCGCGCCGCTGCTGCGCCTGGTGCGGGCCTGGGATGAAGCCGGCCAACGGGTGGTGGCGATGCTGTTGTTCCACCACATGGCCCTGGACCACAGCGCGCTGGAAGTGGTCTGCCACGAGATGCAAGCCTGCCTGCTGGGCAGGGCGGCTGAACTGGGCCAGGCGGTGCCGTTTCGCAACTATGTCGCCCAGGCGCGCCTGGGCATCAGCGAGCAGGAGCACGAGGGGTTCTTCCGGCAGATGCTCGGCGACATCAGCGAGCCGACCTTGCCCTACGGCCTGCAGGATGTGCAGGGCGACGGCGACAACATCCAGGAGATCAGCCTGCCGCTGGCCCCGGAGCTGAGCCGGCGCTTGCGCGCCCAGGCCCGGCAGTTGGGCGTCAGCGCCGCGAGCCTGTTCCACATGGGCTGGGCCCAGGTGCTGGGAGTGCTGGCGGGCAAGGAACAGGTGGTGTTCGGCACGGTGCTGATGGGCCGCATGCAGGGCAGCCACGACACCGACCGTGCCCTGGGGATCTTTATCAACACCTTGCCATTGCGGGTGGATGTAGGCGCCGAAGACGTGCGCACCGGGGTCAAGGCGACCCATGCCCGGCTGACCACCTTGCTGCGTCACGAACACGCGGCGCTGGCCTTGGCCCAGCGTTGCAGCGGTGTAGTGGCGCCGACGCCGCTGTTCAGCGCGTTGCTCAACTACCGCCATAGCGCTGGCGGCGCGAGCGCCGAAGCGGTCTCGGCCTGGCAGGGTATTCAAGCGTTGCGCTCCGAGGAACGCACCAACTACCCGTTGACCCTGAGCGTCGACGACCTGGGCGAAGACTTCAGCCTGAGCCTGTTGGCCAGTGCCCAGGTTGATCCGCAGCGGGTGTGCGCTTATCTGCAAACTGCCCTGGAGAATTTGGTACAGGCGCTGGAACAGGCACCCGAAACACCCTTGAATCGCTTGTCGGTGTTGCCCGAGGCGGAGCAGCGGCACTTGCTGGAGCAGTTCAACGCGACAGCCATCGACTTCCCCCAAGGCACCACCCTGCACGGGCGTATCGAGGCCCAGACCCTGCTGACCCCGGACGCGGTGGCCGCGGTGTATCAAGGCCGCCAGCTGACCTATGCCGAGTTGAATCAACAAGCCAACCTGCTGGCCCATCACCTGCTGGCGCTGGGGGTAAAACCCGACGATCGCGTGGCCATCGTTGCCCGGCGCGGGCTGGACACCCTGGCCGGGTTGCTGGCGATCCTCAAGTCCGGCGCCTGCTATGTACCGGTGGACCCGTCGCACCCGGCCGAGCGCCTGAGCTACCTGCTCGGCGACAGCGCCCCGGTCGCGGTACTGACCCAACATGCATTGCTGGAGCGCCTGCCCGCGCTCGATGTGCCGGTGATCAACCTGGACCGTTTTACCTGGCACCACCATTCGGCGAGCAACCCGCAGGTGGCCGTCACGCCCACCAACCTGGCCTACGTGATCTACACCTCCGGCTCCACCGGCCTGCCCAAGGGCGTGATGGTGGAACATCACACCGTGGCCAACCTGGTGGACTGGCACTGCACCGCGTTTGACCTGTGCGCAGGCCGTCACACCGCGAGCGTTGCCGGGTTTGGCTTTGACGCGATGGCCTGGGAAGTCTGGCCGGCGCTGTGCGTGGGGGCCACCTTGCACCTGCCGCCGGCCCACGACGGCGCTGAAGATATCGACGCGCTGCTGGACTGGTGGCGCGCACAACCGCTGGACGTGTGTTTCCTGCCCACGCCGGTCGCCGAATATGCGTTCAGCCAGAACATCGAGCACCCGACCCTGCGCACCTTGCTGATTGGCGGCGACCGCCTGCGCCAGTTCACCCGGGCCCAGCGTTTCGAGGTGATCAACAACTACGGCCCCACCGAAGCCACGGTGGTGGCGACCTCCGGGCGGATCGAGCCCGGGCAGCCGTTGCACATCGGCAAGCCCATTTCCAATGCCACGGTTTACCTGCTGGACGAACAGCAGCGCCCGGTGCCCTTGGGTGTTGCCGGTGAACTGTATGTGGGCGGCAAGGGCGTGGCGCGGGGTTACCTCAATCGCCCGGAAATGACCGCCGAACGTTTCCTGGATGACCCATTCAATTCGGGCCGCATGTACCGCACCGGCGACCTGGCGCGCTGGTTGCCGGACGGAAATATCGAGTACCTGGGCCGCAACGACGACCAGGTGAAAATCCGCGGTGTGCGCATCGAACTGGGGGAAATCGAAACCCGCCTCAACCAGCTGCCTGGCCTTCAGGAAGTGGTGGTGCTGGCCCGTGAAGACCAACCGGGCCAGCCACGGCTGGTGGCTTACTTCACCGAAAACCCGCAATTCGAACCGCTTCAGGTGGGCGAGGTTCGTGCCCATCTGGTGGCGCACTTGCCGGACTACATGGTGCCGGTGGCCTACGTGAAACTCGATGCGTTGCCCCTGACTGCCAACGGCAAACTGGACCGCAAGGCCCTGCCAAAGCCGGACCTGGCCGCCGTCTTCACTCGCGAATACGAGGCGCCTCATAACGATATCGAAACCGTCCTCGCGCAGATCTGGGCCGATGTGTTGCAAGTGGAACGTGTTGGGCGCCAGGATCATTTCTTTGAGTTGGGCGGCCATTCGTTGCTGGCCATGCGCATGGTGTCCCAGGTTCGCCAGCAACTGGGGGTCGACCTGGCACTGGGCGAACTGTTCGCCAATGCCGAACTGGCGGCGGTGGCGCAGGTAGTGGCCCAGGCCGGGCGCAGCACCTTGCCGGATATCCTGCCGGTGGCGCGGGACACGGAGTTGCCGTTGTCGTTTGCCCAGCAACGCCTGTGGTTCCTGGCGCTGATGGAGGGCGCCAACACCGCCTACAACATTCCCATCGGCCTGCGCCTGCGCGGGCAGTTGCACGTCGACGCGCTGCAACGGGCCCTGGCGCGGATCGTCGCGCGGCATGAGACCTTGCGCAGCCGGTTTGCCCAGCAGGATGACGACGCCCAGGTGCTGATCGTGCCGCCTGAAGAAGTGATGCCCCTGCAAGTCCAGGACCTGCGTCGCCACCCCGAAGCACAGCAGGTGCTTGACGCGTTGATCCAGGGCGAAGCCTCGGCGCCTTTTGATTTGCAGCGCGGCCCGCTGTTGCGCGGGCGCCTGGTGATCATGGCCGACGATCACCACGTATTGCTGCTGACTATCCACCACATCGTGTCCGATGGCTGGTCCATGGGCGTGCTGACCCGCGAACTGATGGCGCTGTACCAGGCGTTCAGCCACGGTGAGGCTGACCCACTGCCGCCGTTGCCGATCCAGTACAGCGACTTTGCCGTATGGCAGCGCCTGTGGCTGAGCGGCGAAGTGCTGCATCGCCAGAGCAGCTACTGGCAACACACCCTGGCCGGTGCGCCGGCGTTGCTGATGTTGCCGACCGACCGTCCACGCCCGGCCCAGCAGGACTACGCCGGCAGCAGCGTCGACGTGCACCTGGATGAGCGCCTGAGCGCCGGGCTCAAGGCCCTCAGCCAGCGCCACGGCACCACGCTGTACATGGTGATGATGACGGCGTGGGCCTCGTTGCTCGCGCGTTTGGCCGGGCAGGAGGAAGTGGTGATCGGCTCGCCGGTCGCCAACCGCCAGCGGGCCGAGGTGGAAGGCCTGATCGGGTTGTTCGTCAACACCCTGGCAGTGCGCATTGATACCTCGGGCGAACTGAGCGCCGAGGCGCTGCTGGCGCGGGTCAAGGGGCTGGCGCTGGACGCCCAGGCTCATCAGGATCTGCCGTTTGAGCAGGTGGTGGAAATCACCCGGCCATTGCGCAGCCTGGCCCATAGCCCGCTGTTCCAGACGATGTTGACCTGGCAGGACAGTGACGCGCCGGTGCTGGCCCTCGGCGACCTGAGCCTTGAAGGCATTGTGGAGGACAGTCACTTTGCCAAGTTCGACCTGTCCCTGAACCTCGGCGAGACCCGGGGCGAAATTCGCGGCACCCTGGAATACGCCATCGCGTTGTTCGACGAGTCGACCATGCAACGCTATGTCGGCTATTTCACCCGCGTGCTGCAGGCCATGGTGGATAACGATCAGGCGGTGCTGGAGCAGGCTGACTTGCTGGACGATCAGGAGCGCCAGCATCTGCTGTTCGACTTCAATAACACCACAGTGGATTACAACCTCGACCAGACGCTGCACGGTATGTTCGAAGCCCAGGTGGCGAGAACGCCGGATGCGCTTGCGGTGAAGGCAGGCTCGGAGTGCCTGAGCTACCGCGAGCTGAACGAACGGGCCAATCAGTTGGCGCACCATCTGCGGGAGCTGGGTGTACAGCCGGATTCGCGGGTGGCAATTTGCGTCGAGCGCGGCCTGGAGATGGTCATCGGCCTGTTCGCGATCCTCAAGGCGGGCGGCGGTTATGTGCCGCTGGACCCGGCGTATCCGCTGGAACGTATCGCCTACATGCTCAAGGACAGCGCACCGGCCGCCGTGCTGGTACAGGGCGAAACCCGTTCGTTGCTGGGCGACGTGACGGTGCCGGTGGTGGACCTGGACCGGAACACCTGGCAGCACCAATCAACGTCCAACCCACGAGTGGATGGGCTGACCGCGCAGCATCAGGCCTACGTGATCTACACCTCGGGTTCTACCGGCCAACCGAAAGGCGTGATCAACGAGCACGCGGGCGTGGTCAACCGCCTGCTGTGGATGCAGGACGAGTACGGACTGACTGCCCAGGACAGGGTGTTGCAGAAAACCCCGTTCAGCTTCGACGTGTCGGTGTGGGAGTTCTTCTGGCCGCTGTTCACCGGCGCGCGGTTGGTGATGGCGCGTCCTGGCGGGCATAAAGACCCGGCCTACCTGTGTGAGGTGATCGAGGCGGAGCAGATCACCACGCTGCACTTTGTGCCGTCTATGCTCGATGTGTTCCTGGCCCACGGCGACGTCAGCCAGAGCGCCGGGCTGGTGCGGGTGATGTGCAGTGGTGAAGCGTTGCCCGGCAGCCTGGTGCGCCGCTTCAAACAGCAGTTGCCGGGCATCGGTTTGTACAACCTTTATGGCCCGACCGAGGCGGCGGTGGACGTGACGGCGTGGGATTGTGCCGGGCCCGTCACGCCGGACAACACCCCCATCGGCAAGCCGATTGCCAACACCCGCATGTACCTGCTGGACGGGCAGTTGCAGCCTGTTCCGTTGGGTGTGGTGGGCGAGCTGTTCATCGGTGGCGTGCAAGTGGCGCGGGGTTACTTGCACCGTCCTGAGCTGACGGCCGAGCGCTTCCTCAAGGACCCGTTCAGCGCGGGCCGGATGTACCGCACCGGCGACGTCGGGCGCTACCTGCCGGACGGCACCATCGAGTATTTGGGCCGCAATGACGACCAGGTGAAAATCCGTGGCTTGCGCATTGAACTGGGGGAGATCCAGGCGCGACTGCTGCAATTCCCGCAGATCAACGAAGCCGCCGTGGTCGCCCGCGATTCACGGCTGGTGGCTTACTACACCGGCGTGCCGGCGCAAATCGACGCTTTGCGCAGCCATTTGCTGGAACACCTGCCGGACTACATGGTACCGGCCACCTTCATGCACCTGGATGCCTTGCCCCTGAGCCCCAATGGCAAGCTCGACCGCAAGGCACTGCCGGCGCCAGGCCTGGAATCGGTGAGCGCCCGGGAGTACGTCGCGCCTGTGGGGGAAACCGAAATCACCCTGGCCGGCCTGTGGGCGGATTTGCTCAAGGTGGAGCGTGTGGGTCGGCACGACCATTTCTTCGAGCTGGGCGGCCACTCGCTGCTGGCCGCCAGCCTGATTGGCCGCATGCGTCGGGTCGGGTTGTCGGCGGATGTGAAAGTGTTGTTTGGTCAACCCACCCTTGCAGCCTTGGCGGCTGCCGTGGGTGGTGGTCGCGAAGTGGTGGTGCCAGCCAATGGGATCGCCGCGGATTGCACGCGGATCACCCCGGACATGCTGACGCTGGTGAACTTGAAGCAACCCGCCATCGACCGCCTTGTCGCGAGCATTCCCGGCGGCGCGACCAACGTGCAGGATATCTACCCGCTGGCGCCGTTGCAGGCCGGGATCCTGTATCACCACCGCGCAGTGCAACAGGGTGACGCGTACCTGTTACAGGCGCAGTTTGCCTTCGCCAGCGTCGAGCGCCTTGAAGCGTTTGCCCAGGCGTTGCAGGCGGTGATCGAGCGGCAGGATATCCTGCGCTCGTCGATGCACTGGGACGGGCTTGAAGAACCGGTGCAGGTGGTGTGGCGCCAGGCTTCGCTGCGGGTTGAGCCGATTCAACTGGCGGGCGATGTGCTGGCGCAATTGCAGGCGCGCTTCGAACAGCATCGGCTGAACTTGGCTCAGGCACCGCTGATGCGCCTGGTATACGCCGAGGACCCGGCCAACCAGCGGGTGGTTGCGTTGTTGCTGTTCCATCATCTGGTGATGGACCACGTTGCGCTGGAGGTGCTGCAGCACGAGATGCAGGCGTGCTTGCTCGGCCGGCGCGAGCAATTGGGTGCGGCGGTGCCGTATCGCAATTATGTGGCGCAGACGCGGTTGGGCATGCGCGAGGAAGAGCACGAAGCGTTCTTCCGCGAGATGCTCGGGGAGGTCGATGAGCCGACGCTGGCATTGAGTGCACCGGGTGAAGCGCAACAGGCACATTTGCGCGTCGACCCGCTGTTGAACGGGCGCCTGCGCACCCTGGCACGGCAGCTTGGGGTGAGTGCTGCGAGCCTGATGCACCTGGCCTGGGCGCAGGTGCTGGGCAAGGTTTCCGGCCGCGAGCAGGTGGTGTTCGGCACCGTATTGCTGGGCCGGCTGCAAGGCGGCGAAGGCGCCGAACGTGCCTTGGGCGTGTTCATCAACACCTTGCCGCTGCGGGTCGACCTGGGTGAGCGCACGGTGCACGCAGCGCTGATGGCAACCCACGCAAGCCTGACCCGGTTGCTCAGTCACGAACATGCGCCACTGGCCCTGGCCCAGCGTTGCAGCGGGCTGGCGGCCAATACGCCGCTGTTCAGCGTGCTGTTCAACTATCGCCACAGCGCCCCGCACGCTGGCGGCGTAGCCGAGGCGTGGCAGGGCATGCAGGTGCTCAAGGCCGAGGAACGTACCAACTTTGCGCTGTCCCTGAGTGTCGATGACCTGGGCGACGGGTTTGGCTTTGACGCCATGGGGCAGGGCGCGCCACGCCTCTGCGAGTACCTGCATGTTGCCCTGGAGCAACTGGTGCAGGCCCTGGAACAGAATGCAGGGGGCTCAATCAGCCAACTGTCGATTCTGCCGGCGGCGGAGCGTGAAAAACTGCGGATGGAATTCAACGCCACCCAGCGCGAATTCCCTCACGAACATACGGTGCAGCGTTTGTTCGAAGCCCAGGCCCAGGCACGCCCGGGTGCTATCGCAGTGGTGCATGGTGAACACACCCTGAGTTACGGCGCGCTGAACACCCGAGCCAACCAGTTGGCGCACCACCTGCGCAACCTGGGCGTGCAGCCCGGCGACCATGTGGCGATCCTGTTGCCGCGCTCGATTGACCTGTTGCTCAGCCAACTGGCAATCCTCAAATGCGCGGCGGCCTACGTGCCGCTGGACATCAACGCCCCGGCCGAGCGCCAAGCCTTTATGGTGCAGGACAGTGGCGCGGTGTGGCTGTTGACCCACAGCAGCGAGCCTGTCGCTTACCCAGCCCGACGTATCGACCTCGACACCCTGGCGCTGGACCCGCAACCGAGCCACAACCCGGACCTGTCGCAGTCCTCGGAGCGCGTGGCGTACATCATGTACACCTCCGGTTCCACCGGCACCCCCAAAGGTGTGCTGGTACCGCACCGGGGCATCACGCGGCTGGTGATCAATAACGGCTACGCCGATTTCAACGCCCATGACCGCGTGGCGTTCGCTTCCAACCCGGCGTTCGACGCGAGCACCATGGACGTGTGGGGCCCCTTGCTCAACGGCGGCCAGGTGCTGGTGATCGACCATGCGACCTTGCTCGACCCCGGCGCGTTTGGCCGGGCACTGAAGGCGGGCGGGGCGACGATCCTGTTCGTCACCACTGCGCTGTTCAACCAGTACGTGCAATTGATTCCCGACGCGTTGGCCGGGCTGCGCATCCTGTTGTGCGGCGGTGAACGGGCCGACCCGGCGGCGTTCCGCAGCCTGCTGGCCCAGGCGCCGGCACTGCGGCTGGTGCATTGCTACGGCCCGACGGAAACCACCACTTACGCCACCACGCATGAAGTGCAGGCCATCGCCGCCGATGCCGAAAGCGTGCCGATCGGCAGGCCGATTGCCAACACGCAAATCCACCTGCTGGATGCGCACTTGCAGCCGGTGCCGCTGGGCGTGGTCGGGGAAATCTGCATTGGCGGGCATGGCGTGGCCAAGGGGTACCTGAACCGGCCGGAGCTGACGGCTGAAAAATTCGTCGATGACCCGTTCGGCGACGGTTTGCTGTACCGCACCGGCGACCTTGGGCGCTGGTCGGCGGACGGACTGCTGGAGTGCATCGGGCGTAATGACGACCAGGTGAAGATCCGCGGCTTCCGCATCGAGTTGGGCGAGATCGAAGCACGCCTGGCCACCTGCAGCGGCATCAAGGATGTGGTGGTGCTGGCACGAGAAGATGCGCCGGGGGACAAGCGCCTGGTGGCGTACTACACCGGCGAGCCGCTGGCCATCGAAGTGTTGCGCAGTCATCTGCTGCAGCACCTGCCGGACTACATGGTGCCATCGGCCTATGTACCGCTGGAAAAAATGCCCCTGACAGCCAACGGCAAGGTCGACCGCAAGGCCCTGCCGGTGCCCGCGCTGGAGGCATCGGCGAGCCGCGTGTTCGAGGCGCCGGCGAACGAGCTGGAACAGACCCTGGCACGCCTCTGGGCCGAGGTGTTGCGGCTGGAGCAGGTCGGTCGGCATGACAGTTTCTTTGAACTGGGTGGCCATTCGTTGCTGGCGATCCGGCTGGTCAACCTGATGGAAGAGGCGGGGCTTGAGGTGTCGTTGGCCGAGCTGTTCCAGCACGCCAGCGTGGCCTCGGTTGCCTCGATGCTCGGTCAGCGCACGGCGCGGGAGGACAACAGCTCGCTGATCACCGTACGCGCCAGCGGCAGCCAGCCGCCGTTGTTCCTGGTGCATGAGTTCAGCGGCATGGACGTGTATTTCCCGGCGCTGGGTCGGCACCTGCCGGGGGACTACCCGATCTATGGCCTGCCCGGTGCACCCCTTGGCGAGGTGCAGTTGCAGACCATGGAAGGCCTGGCGGCGCGGCTGGTGGGGATCATCCGCTCGGTGCAGCCCCATGGGCCGTATCGGCTGGCGGGTTGGTCGTTCGGCGGGGTGTTGGCCTATGAAGTGGCGATGCAACTGCAGGGGCTGGACGAACCGGTGGCATTCCTCGGGTTGATCGACAGCTACGTGCCGCGCATGACCGACCAGGGCAAGGCGCGCTGGAGCGGGCCGGATGCCCTCAAGCGGCATTTGCTGTTGCAGTGCACGGCGTATTGGAAGGCACAGGGAGGTGTGGATGAGTTGGCGAGCCTTGAGCAACTGGAAGCGGACATTGGACAGCTGGACTTTGCGGGTTTGCTGCAACGCTGCCGCGATCGGCATTTGTTGTACGCGCAGATGGCGGCGGCTTCGGACGCGGATCTGTTGAGTTTTATCCAGCGGGAAGTCGGGCATGGGCATGCGTTGGCGCATTACAGCCTGTTCCCGATGCCGCTGGCGGTGCACTTGTTCAGCGCCGCCGAGCGGCCGACGGAACTCTCGCGGCGCAGCCTGGATTTGGGATGGGATGAGGCACTGGCCGTGGGGCAATTGCGCCGCATTGAGGTGCCGGGGGATCACCAGAGCATGATGCAGGCACCGCATATCCAGGCGCTGGGGCAGGCGATGGTTGAGGCCCTGGCGTTGAGTGAGGCGCCGGCGGTGGCGGTGCATCAGCCGTTGTTGCGGATCCAGAGTGGTCGCGCCGGGCAGGCACCGATCTTCTGTGTGCCGGGGGCGGGGGATAGCGTGACCGGGTTTGTGGGGTTGACCGAGGCGTTGGGCCGGGACTGGCCGATCTTTGGCTTGCAGCCCCGTGGGCTGGATGGGGAGGTGGTGCCCCATAGCCAGGTTGAGGCGGCGGCGCGCTGTTATTTGCAGGCCCTGGAGCAGGAATGTCCTTCGGGGCCGGTGCATTTGGTGGGGCATTCGTTTGGCGGTTGGGTGGTGTTCGAGATGGCCACGCGGTTGCAGGCCCTGGGGCGTGAGGTGGCGTCGTTGACGTTGATCGACAGCGAGGCGCCCGGGGGCAATGGGGTGGTGGGCCGGCCCTATACCACGACGGCGGCGTTGTTGCGGCTGATTGAGTCGATGCAGGTGGCTTCGGGTAAGTCCCTGGGGATTGATGCGGTGGATTTTGCCGGGCGCGATGAAGTGGAGCAGCGAAGGTTGTTGCATGGGGGGATGGTGGGGGTTGGGTTGTTGCCTGCGCGGTCTTCGGTGGAGGCGATGGATGGGCCGGCGCGCACGTATGCCTCGGCGTTGCGCACGGTTTATCGGCCTGGTCGGCGGTATGAGGGGGTGGTGCGGTTGGTGTTGGCGGAGGATCCGACCCTCGATGCGGCGGGGAATCAGCGGGAGCAAGGGTTGATGGTTGAGGGGTGGCGCGGGTGCGTGGGGGTGTTGGAGGTTTGGTATGGGCCGGGGAATCATTTTTCGCTGCTCAAGGCGCCGAACGTCTTTAGTTTGGCGGCTTGGTGGCGGGATGGGGTTGTGGTTGGGGAGCGGGTTTCGTGAGGACTTTTGATGGTGTACATATCCGTTGCTGCGGTAACGGCCACTTAGGGTTCCGCTCTTACAGCGGGTCACTTTTGGCAAACGCCCCAAAAGTAACCAAAAGGTCTTTGCCCCACCACTCGGTGCCTCGCTTAGGCTCGGCATGCCCGCACTCCGGCACGGCTCCGCGGGCCGCCGCGACGGGCCATCCATGGCCCGGCGCGGCTAAATCGGCATCCTTGCCGATTTACCC
>NZ_JACAQY010000034.1:242367-370716 GCF_013386835.1 Pseudomonas sp. IPO3774 | reverse complement strand
CTTCCAGAATCTGCCGTCAACACCTTTTTTCACAATACTGTCATATCGGTCAAAAAAGCCCTGAAAAGCAAAGGCCGGCCCCAAGGGGCCGGCCTTCTACTTACCGAACCTACAAGCTAGGAAAGGCAAACTGCGACGCCTCATGACTGGCCCGTTGCGGCCAGCGCTGGGTAATCGCCTTGCGACGCGTATAGAACCGCACCCCATCCGGCCCATAGGCATGCAAGTCGCCAAACAGCGAGCGCTTCCAGCCACCAAAGCTGTGATAAGCCACCGGCACCGGCAACGGCACGTTGACGCCAACCATACCCACTTCAATCTCGTCACAGAACAACCGCGCCGCCTCACCGTCACGGGTGAAGATACAGGTGCCGTTGCCGTACTCGTGATCGTTGATCAACTGCATGGCCGCTTCCAGGCTGTTCACCCGAACCACACACAGCACCGGCCCGAAGATCTCTTCTTTATAGATGCGCATCTGCGGGGTCACGCGGTCGAACAAACTGCCCCCCAGGAAGAAGCCATCTTCATTACCGGCAATACTCAGGCCACGACCATCGACGACCAACTCAGCACCCGAAGAAACGCCGTCCTCTATATAGCCACTGACTTTATCGCGCGCCTGGCCAGTGACCAGCGGCCCCATGTCCAATCCACACGTGGTGCCCGCACCAATCTTCAGCGCCTTGATCTGCGGCACCAGCTTGGCGACCAATGCGTCAGCCACCTGGTCGCCGACACACACGGCAACAGAGATCGCCATGCAACGCTCACCGCACGAACCATACGCCGCGCCCATCAAGGCACTGACAGCGTTATCGAGATCCGCATCCGGCATCAGCACCGCATGGTTCTTCGCCCCGCCCAACGCCTGTACACGCTTGCCGCGCTTGGTGGCTTCGGAATAGATGTACTCGGCGATCGGCGTCGAGCCGACAAAGCTCAACGCCTTGACTTCCGGCGCTTCGATCAGCGCATCCACCGCGCCTTTATCGCCATGCACCACACTCAGCACGCCTTTAGGCAAGCCAGCTTCCTGCAACAGTTGTGCAATCAGCAGCGTCGAGCTTGGATCACGCTCCGACGGCTTGAGGATGAAGCAGTTACCGCAGACGATCGCCAGCGGATACATCCACAAAGGCACCATCGCCGGGAAGTTGAACGGCGTAATACCGGCCACCACACCCAACGGCTGGAAGTCAGACCAGGCATCGATATTCGGGCCAACGTTACGGCTGTACTCGCCCTTGAGGATTTCCGGCGCCGAGCACGCGTACTCCACGTTCTCGATCCCGCGCTTGAGCTCACCGGCCGCATCTTCCAGGGTCTTGCCATGCTCTTCGCTGATCAGCTGGGAGATACGCGCTTCGTTCTGCTCAAGCAATTGCTTGAAACGAAACATCACCTGGGCACGCTTGGCCGGTGGCGTGTTACGCCAGGCCGGGAAAGCTGCCTTGGCCGAATCGATGGCGCTTTGAATGGTTTCACGGCGGGCCAACGGCACCTGGTGAATCACCTGGCCAGTCGACGGGTTGTACACGTCGGCAGTGCGACCGTTTTCGGTGACCAATTGGCCGTTGATCAAATGCTGGATGAGGCTCATGCAGGGCTCCTGAAAAGTTGTTCTATATAGAAGGAGAAATCAGTCGATCTTGTTCAGCACTTCGCCGACCGCATCGAACAAGCGATCCAGGTCCTGCGGTTTGCTGTTGAAGGTTGGGCCGAACTGCAGGGTGTCGCCGCCAAAGCGCACGTAGAAGCCGGCTTTCCACAAGGCCATGCCCGCTTCGAACGGACGCACGATGGCATCACCATCACGCGGGGCAATCTGGATCGCACCGGCCAGGCCATAGTTACGAATGTCGATCACGTTCTTGCTGCCCTTCAGGCCGTGCAGCGCATTCTCGAAATGCGGTGCGACTTCGGCCACGCTCTGCACCAGGTTTTCCTTCTGCAGCAGGTCGAGTGCCGCCAAGCCAGCCGCGCAGGCAACCGGGTGGGCCGAGTAGGTGTAGCCGTGCGGGAACTCCACCGCGTACTCAGGCGTCGCCTGATTCATGAACGTCTGATAAATCTCGGTGCTGGCAATCACCGCGCCCATCGGGATCGCGCCGTTGGTGACTTGCTTGGCAATGCACATCAGGTCCGGGGTCACGCCGAAGCTGTCAGCACCAAACATCGAACCGGTACGACCGAAGCCGGTGATCACTTCGTCGAACACCAACAGGATGTTGTGCTGATCGCAGATCTCACGCAGACGCTTCAGGTAACCCTGCGGCGGAACCAGCACGCCGGCAGAGCCCGCCATCGGCTCAACAAACACCGCGGCGATGTTCGACGCATCGTGCAACTCGATCAGCTTGAGCAACTCGTCCGCCAAGGCAATCCCGCCCAGCTCCGGCATGCCACGGGAGAACGCATTGCTCGCCAGCAGGGTGTGAGGCAGATGGTCAACATCCATCAGCCCCTGACCAAAAATCTTACGGTTACCGTTCACGCCGCCCAGGCTGGTACCGGCGATGTTCACGCCGTGATAACCACGGGCACGGCCGATCATCTTGGTCTTGGTCGCCTGGCCTTTCAGGCGCCAGTACGCACGCACCATCTTCACCGCGGTATCGGCGCACTCGGAGCCGGAGTCGGTGAAGAACACATGGTTCAGGTTGCCCGGCGTCAGGTCGGTAATCTTTTCTGCCAGCTGGAACGACAAAGGATGACCGTATTGGAAGCCCGGCGAGTAGTCCAACGTACCCAGTTGCTTGGAGACCGCTTCCTGGATTTCCTTGCGAGTGTGCCCGGCGCCGCAGGTCCACAGACCCGACAGCGAGTCATACACCTTGCGCCCCTTGTCATCGGTCAACCAGCTGCCTTCAGCTGCCACGATCAGGCGCGGGTCACGATGAAAGTTGCGGTTGGCGGTGTACGGCATCCAGTGCGCGTCCAGCTTCAGTTGGCTGGCCAGGGTGGACGGAGCGTTTTCGGGCATGTTCATGAGCAAAACCTCGCAAGGCAAAAGGCAGCGTCGGGATTGAAAAGCGTTGTTGCAGCTAAATTGCCACGGGGATAAAGTCGGTGAAATCCAACTCTTCTAACCTTCAGTCAGGCCTTCACTAAACTATGAGCAGCCGTCGACCCGACCCACTGGCCCAAGTCAGCGACTTCGATATCCGCCTGTTGCGCATCTTTCGCAGCGTGGTGGAGTGCGGTGGCTTCTCGGCGGCGGAAACCGTTCTGGGGATTGGCCGCTCGGCCATCAGCCAGCAAATGAGTGATCTTGAACAGCGCCTTGGCCTGCGCCTGTGCCAACGCGGGCGGGCGGGGTTTTCCCTGACCGAGGAAGGACGCGAGGTTTACCAGTCGGCACTGCAGCTGCTCAGCGCCCTGGAAAGTTTTCGCACCGAGGTCAACGGCCTGCACCAACACTTGCGCGGCGAACTGATCATCGGCCTGACCGACAATCTGGTCACCCTGCCCCACATGCGCATCACCCACGCCCTGGCACAGTTGAAGGAACGCGGCCCGGATGTACAGATCCAGATCCGCATGATCGCCCCCAATGAAGTCGAACAAGGGGTGCTCGACGGCCGCCTGCATGTCGGCGTAGTCCCCCAGGCCAGCGCCTTGTCGGGACTTGAATACCAGCCGCTGTACAGCGAACGCTCGCTGCTCTATTGCGCAGTGGGCCACCCGCTGTTTTACGCCGACGACAAGCAACTGGACGACGACCGCGTCAACAGCCAGGACGCCATCGCCCCGACCTTCCGCCTGCCCGCGGATATCCAGGCGCACTACCAGGCACTCAATTGCACCGCCAGTGCCTCGGACCGCGAGGGCATGGCCTTCCTGATCCTGACCGGCCGCTACATCGGCTACCTGCCCGACCACTACGCCAGCCTGTGGGTACAACAAGGCCGACTGCGCGCGCTGAAACCGGCTACACGTTTTTACGATTTGAGCCTCGCTTCGGTCACGCGCAAGGGCCGTCGCCCTCATTTGGTGCTGGAAAGTTTTCTCGAAAGTCTGGCCGCAACGCGCTAACACGGGCCTTACAGAAAAACCTGAGCAGCTGGACAGCTTTTTGCAAGACAAGGGGATCTCGAACCGTCAGCCATGAGTTCCCCGCCATGACGCCAGAATCCAACACCCCCAGCGACCTGATCTACGGCCTCAACGATCGGCCCAAACCTTTGCCTGCATTGCTTGCCGCGTTGCAGCATGTGTTGGCTGCCTTCGTCGGCATCATCACCCCGCCGCTGATCATCGGCTCTACCCTGGGCCTGACCGCCCACCTGCCCTACCTGATCAGCATGGCATTGATGGTTTCCGGTGTGGGCACCTTCATCCAGGCGCGCAGGCCGTTTGGCATTGGCGCCGGGATGATCTGCCTGCAGGGCACCAGCTTCGCGTTTCTCGGCGCCGTATTGTCGGCCGGGTTTCTGGTCAAGCAACGCGGCGGCAGCCCGGAAGACATCCTGGCGATGATTTTCGGTATCTGCTTCTTTGGCGCCGCAGTGCAGGTCGTGTTGAGCCGTTTCATCGGTCAGCTCAAAAGGGTAATCACGCCGCTGGTGACCGGCATCGTCATCACACTGATCGGCATCAGCCTGATCAAGGTCGGCATCACTGACCTTGGAGGCGGCTTCAATGCCCCGGACTTCGGCGCGCCAACCAACCTGGCACTCGGCCTGTTCGTGGTACTGACCATCATCCTGCTGAACCGCTCGAACACGCCATGGGTACGGCTCTCCGCCATCATCATCGGCCTCGCACTGGGCAGCCTCGCCGCCTGGTTCAGCGGCAAGTTGGTGCCCCAAGCCTTGCCTGACTTGCCATTGATCAGCCTGCCTACACCGTTCCACTTCGGTTTCAACTTCGATTGGAGCGCTTTCCTGCCGGTAGCACTGATTTATCTGATCAGCACCATCGAAACCGTCGGCGACCTCACTGCCAATTGCATGATCGCCCGCCAGCCCATCAGCGGCCCTTCCTATATAAGCCGACTCAAGGGTGGCGTACTGGGAGATGGCATCAGTTGCATGATCGCCGCCACCTTCAGTGCCTTTCCCAACACCACATTCGCCCAGAACAACGGCGTGATCCAGCTGACCGGCGTGGCCAGCCGTTACGTCGGCTTGTACATCGGCGCGGTACTGTTTTGCCTCGGGCTGTTTCCGTTGATTGGTGCGGTGCTGCAGCAAATCCCCAAGCCGGTGCTGGGCGGCGCAACCCTGATGATGTTCGGCAGCGTAGCGGCGGCCGGCGTGCGCATTCTCGCCCAGGCCCCGCTGGATCGGCGCAGCATGCTGATCATCGCCACCTCGTTCGGCGTCGGCCTGGGGATCGCGGCGCAACCGAACCTGCTGCACCTGATGCCAACCCTGGTGCAGAACCTGTTCGACTCGGCCATCACCAGCGGCGGCCTGACCGCCATCGTATTGTGCCTGCTGCTACCTGAAGCCAAGGCTCCCGTGGATGCCGCAAACCGGACCCTGGAAAGCGACACTCTGAAGCCGCTTTAAGGGTTTTATCGTATCGGGACTTGTCTGGGGCTTGAGGGTGGGTTATCTGTGCACACGTCGCCTTCATCGATCTGCACGGAAACCTCCATGAGCCTCGAAGTTCCTGCCCACAGCAACCACGCCGGAAAACCTGCAAGCCGCATTCGCCAAAAGAACGAACAAGCGATTTTGCAGGCCGCCGAAGACGAGTTCGCCCGTCATGGCTACAAAGGCACCAGCATGAACACCATCGCGGCGAGTGCCGGGTTGCCGAAAGCCAACTTGCACTACTACTTCACCAACAAGCTGGGCCTGTACATCGCGGTGCTCAGCAACATCCTCGAATTGTGGGACAGCACCTTCAACACCCTGACCGCCGAGGATGACCCGGCGGCCGCCCTGACCCGCTATATCCGCACCAAGATGGAATTCTCCCGGCGCCAGCCACAAGCCTCGCGGATCTTCGCGATGGAGATCATCAGCGGCGGTGAGTGCCTGACCGAATATTTCAGCCAGGACTACCGCGCCTGGTTCAGCGGCCGTGCGGCGGTATTCCAGGCCTGGATCGACGCCGGCAAGATGGACCCTATCGACCCGGTGCACCTGATCTTCCTGCTGTGGGGCAGCACCCAGCATTACGCCGACTTTGCCACCCAGATCTGCCGCGTGACCGGGCGCACCAAGCTGACCAAGCAGGACATGGAAGACGCCGGCACCAACCTTATCCACATCATTCTCAAAGGCTGTGGCATCAAGCCGGCCCTCTAAACGAAGTTACCCATGCCTTTCACGCTTACCGGCCTTTGCGAGTTTCGCGAAGAAATTCGCAAAAGCCGCTTCATTACCCTCGCCGCCCCGATCAGCAGCCCCCAGGACGCCCAGGCCTTCATCGACCAGCACAGCGACCTGAACGCCACGCACAACTGCTGGGCCTGGAAACTCGGCGATCAATACCGCAGCAACGACGACGGCGAACCCGGCGGGACGGCCGGGCGCCCGATCCTGGCCGCGATCGAAGCGCAGGATTGCGACCAGGTCGTGGTGCTGGTGATCCGCTGGTACGGCGGCATCCAACTGGGCACCGGCGGCCTGGCCCGCGCCTATGGCGGCGGCGCGAACAAATGCCTGCAAGCCGCCGAACGCGTCGAGCTGATCAAACGGGTGCCGCTGAGCTGCTCCTGTGGTTTTGCCGAGCTGCAGTTGGTGAAGCTGCGAGTGGCCGAACTGGGTGGGCTGGTGATGGAAGAAACCTTCACCGCCAATGGCGTCGACCTGCAGCTGGCCCTCGGCGAGGCACATATCGACACCCTGCAAGCGCAGCTCGCCGACCTGAGTCGCGGGCGCATTCTGCTGGAGCGCTGAAACTGCCCACATCTACTGTGCACCTGCCTGTGGATAACCTGAGCACACTCGCCTGTAACCCTTCTGTCACAAGGGTTTCAGGCGGTTGTACAGTTTTTGTTCAAGGCACTGCACGAAAGTATTAATCCAGCTCAAAAACAGTCAGTTAGGCGGGTTATGTCCTTTAGAACAAAGGGCCACAGCGCTTATATCCACCGGTCACGCTTGCGCACAATTACTGTGGATAACCCGTGCAAGAGTCACCCCGCAGCAGAGCCTGCAACGTTCCTGCACAACTGAGCATTTTTTGATCAACTTGTTACTCGGCGCACCGGTATCAACTGAGCCACCGCCCACAGCACTTCAAACACCACGACAATCACCAATACAGTACTGGCACCATGGGCCAGCGCGTAGATCTGCCAGGTGGCAAACAGCACTCGGCCGGCGGCGTCGTAGCGGCCAAAGATCGCTTGTGGGTCGCGGATTCGTAGCACCGACCACACGCAGACAATCGAGCCCATCAGGTTCGCCATCAACATATGCACAGGCGCGAACGGCGGCAGCTCGCCGGGCAGGTTCAACGCCACCAGGGCGTTATGCAGCAGGACAAACGTCCAGGGTGTGACCAGTGCGGCGGTGACGATCAGGTCGTACCAACCGCTGGCCCGAACCAGTCGACGGTATTGGTGTGCGGTCCACATAGCCGTAAGCTCCTTAAATTCAAGAAGCCAGCAGGCTAAAGCCTGGAGTATGCTCCAGGGTCAAGCCCCCTTGAGCCCTCTACATGCGTATCGGCGAATTAGCCCAGGCCAGCCAGGTCAGTCGCGACACCCTGCGTTTCTACGAGCAACGCGGGCTGATTGCCGCGCAACGCAGTGCCAACGGTTACCGTGACTACCCCGCCGACATGGTGCAACTGGTGCTGCACATCAAGACCGCCCAGCGCCTGGGCTTCAGCCTGGGTGAAATCGGCAACAGCGTCGGCGCATTATGGCAAGCTCCAGACCCCGACAGCGCCGTGACCCAGCTCCTGCAAGACAAGCTCAACCTGATCGAAACCCGCATCGCCGAACTCGACCAACTGCGCCAAGAGTTGCAGCAAAGGCTCGGCCAGCGTTGTCCACTGAACCCGTGAACCTCCACCGTCAAAGGAAGCCATTCATGTCCACTTCAAAAACCGCACTGATTATCGGCGCCTCCCGGGGCCTGGGCCTTGGCCTGGCCAAGCAACTGCTGGCGGACGGCTGGGAGGTGACCGCCACCGTGCGCGACCCGCAAAAGGCCGATGCCTTGAAGGCCTTGGGCGAGGTGCAAATCGAAAAGCTCGACATGGATGACCAGCAGGCGGTAATCGCCCTCAGCCAGCGCCTCAAGGAAAAAACCTTCGACCTGCTGTTCGTCAACGCAGGTGTCAAAGGCCCGGCCAACCAGGAACCGGGCCACGCCACCCTGGCTGAAGTCGGCCAACTGTTTTTCACCAACGCCGTGGCGCCGATCAACCTGGCCCAGCGTTTTATCGGGCAGATCCGCCCAGGCACCGGCGTGCTGGCCTTCATGAGTTCGATCCTGGGCAGTGTGACCATTCCCGACGGCTCGGACCTGGCGCTGTACAAGGCCAGCAAGGCCGCCCTCAACTCCATGACCAACAGCTTCGTCACCCAATTGGGCGATCAGAAACTGACCGTGCTGTCGTTGCACCCGGGCTGGGTGAAGACCGACATGGGTGGCGAAAACGCCCACATCGACGTGCCCACCAGCGTGCGCGGCCTGGTTGACCAGGTGAATGCCTACACCGGCAAGGGCGGCCATCACTTTGTGGACTACAAGGGCGACACCATCGCCTGGTAAAAAACCGGGATCGTTATCGGCCGATTGCCGTCGATAACGATCCACACGTAAACTGCGCACCTCGCCCTCCCCGGCGACCCTGGATCAGCAGACAGGGCAACACTGAGCTGGCAAACCTGAACCCATCATTCAGAGGAGCCGGCCAATGCCTGCGACCCGTATCTGGTTAAAAAACCCCCTCGCGATTTTCACTGCCAATGGCCTCGACGCCCGTGGCGGCCTGGTGCTGCAAGACGGTGTGATCACCGAAGTGCTGGGCTGGGGCCAAGAACCCGCCGTGCCCTGTGGACAAGTATTCGATGCCCGCGAGCATGTGGTGCTTCCGGGGCTGATCAACACCCACCATCACTTCTATCAAACCCTGACCCGCGCCTGGGCGCCGGTGGTCAACCAGCCGCTGTTTCCCTGGTTGAAAACCCTGTATCCAGTCTGGGCCCGACTCACCCCGGAAAAACTCGCCCTGGCGAGCAAAGTGGCCCTGGCCGAACTGCTGCTCTCGGGCTGCACCACGGCGGCAGACCACCACTACCTGTTCCCGGACGGCCTGGAACAGGCGATCGACGTGCAGGTCGACAGCGTGCGCGAACTGGGCATGCGCGCCATGCTCACCCGCGGCTCCATGAGCCTGGGCGAGGCCGACGGCGGGCTGCCACCGCAACAAACCGTGCAGCAAGGCGAAGTGATTCTGGAAGACAGCCGCCGCCTGATCCGCCAGTACCACGAGCGCGGTGACGGCGCACAAATCCAGATCGCCCTGGCGCCCTGCTCGCCGTTTTCCGTCACCCCGGAAATCATGGAAGCCAGCGCCGAGCTGGCCAACCACCTCGACGTGCGCCTGCATACCCACCTGGCGGAAACCCTCGACGAAGAAGACTTCTGCCTGCAGCGTTTCGGCCTGCGCACCGTGGATTACCTCGACAGCGTCGGCTGGCTAGGCCCGCGCACGTGGCTGGCCCACGGGATTCACTTCAACCCTGAAGAAATCGCACGCCTCGGAGCTGCCGGTACCGGCATCTGCCATTGCCCGAGCTCGAACATGCGCCTGGCTTCCGGGATATGCCCAACGCTGGACCTGCTGGCCGCCGGCGCACCGATTGGCCTGGGGGTGGACGGTTCGGCGTCCAATGATGCATCGAACATGATCCTCGAAACGCGCCAGGCCCTGTACATCCAGCGCCTGCGTTACGGGGCAGAGAAGATCACCCCGGAACGGGTGTTGGGTTGGGCGACAAAAGGTTCGGCGCAGTTACTCGGTCGCGCCGATATCGGCGAACTGGCCGTAGGCAAACTTGCCGACCTGGCGTTGTTCAAGCTCGATGAACTGCGCTTCTCCGGCAGCCATGACCCGATCTCTGCGCTGCTGCTGTGTGGCGCCGACCGAGCGGACCGGGTGATGGTCGGCGGCAAATGGCGGGTGATCGACGGGCAGGTCGAAGGATTGGACCTGAAAGGCTTGATTGCCGATCACAGCCAGGCGGCGCGGGAACTGATCAACCAGACTTAACTGAAGAAACACTTTTCAAATGTGGGAGCGGGCTTGCTCGCGAATGCGTTGGGTCAGTCAACATATCTGGCGACTGACACTCCGTATTCGCGAGCAAGCCCGCTCCCACACAAGCCCGGTTTCCACAATTATTTCTGCGGTGTTTTCAGGATTGGTTACAGTCCAAGCAGCGACAGCATGATAAACGTCGCAAACAACACAAAATGGGTCATCCCTTCGATGGCGTTGGTTTCGCCATCGTTGAGGTTGATCGCACTGACAATCAGCGTGATAAACACCATCACGGTCTGCACCGGCGTCATCGCCATCTGAAACGGCTGGCCGGTGTACAAGGCCATGGCTTCCATCACCGGCACGGTCAAAATCACCGTCGACAGAGAAGCCCCCAGCGCGATGTTCACCACCGACTGCATGCGGTTGGCCAGCGCTGCGCGCAACGCGGTCAAAATCTCCGGGGCGGCGGAAATCGCGGCCACGATGATCGCCGTGATTACCGGTGGAGCCCCCGTGCCTTCCAGGCCTAGGTCGAGGGTCTTGGACATCACCTCGGCCAACGCGCCAATCACGATCACGCCAAACACCAACGTCCCGATGGAAAACGCCAGGTTGATCGGCGGCGACTCTTCTTCCGGCTGTTTCTTGCGGCGTTTTTCCGGGTAGCTGTAGCTGAAGAAATAACTGTGGGGCCCCACCTGCATCCGCAGGAACAACGTGTAGAGCACTACCATCGCGCCGATGGTGAAGGCCGAGTAAATTTTCCAGTCGGCCTCGGGGATAAATTCCGGCACCACCATCGACACACCCATGGCGGTAAGGATCATCACGCTGTAGGTGCGCGCCGAATCGTCGTTGTAGGACTGTTCACCATGCTTGATGCCGCCCATCAGTGCAGCCAGGCCGAGGATGCCGTTGATGTCGAGCATCACCGCCGAATAAATAGTGTCGCGCACCAGGGTCGGCGAGGGCTCGTTGCTCATCATGATCGCCAGGATCACCACTTCCACCAGCACGGCGGCGAGGGTCAGGATCATGGTGCCGTAGGGGTCGCCGACCTTTTCCGCCAGTTGCTCGGCGTGATGGGCCACGCGCATCGAGGCCACGACGATAAAGCCGATCAGCGCTATGCCAGCCAACAGCGCCACCATCTGCCCGCTGTGCAGCATCCAGTGCTCCAGCGGGTAGGCAGCGATGGCGGCAATCAGCGCCAGCAGCATGAATTTTTCTTGCTTGATAGATGTGAGCATTGCAGGCCTTTTGAACGCGGCGAATCCGTCATTGATGGGGTACAGACTGCACCGCGCCGCTAACGTTTCGTTACACCTTAGTTCATGCACTGCTTGCACGGTGCCTGTGGATGCTCACCGCTTGGTCAGGTTTTGCCGATTATTTCGGCGTGCGCCTGTAGAATGCCGCCATTGCACCTGATGAGAATTTATAAATGTACGATTGGCTCAACGCCCTGCCCAAGGCTGAATTGCACCTGCACCTGGAAGGCTCGCTGGAGCCTGAGCTGCTGTTCGCCCTGGCCGAACGCAACAAGATCGCGCTGCCGTGGAACGACGTCGAAACCCTGCGCAAGGCCTACGCCTTCAACAACCTGCAAGAGTTTCTCGACCTCTACTACAAGGGCGCCGATGTACTGCGCACTTCCCAGGATTTCTACGACCTGACCTGGGCCTACCTGCTGCGCTGCAAGGCGCAGAACGTGATCCACACCGAACCGTTCTTCGACCCACAGACCCACACCGACCGTGGCGTACCGTTCGAAGTGGTGCTCAACGGCATTGCCGCCGCCTTGAAAGACGGCGAGCAACAACTGGGCATCACCAGCGGTTTGATCTTGAGCTTCCTGCGCCACTTGAGCGAAGAAGAGGCCGAAAAAACCCTCGACCAGGCACTGCCATTCCGTGATGCGTTTGTTGCCGTGGGCCTGGACAGCTCGGAAATGGGCCACCCACCGAGCAAGTTCCAGCGCGTGTTTGATCGTGCCCGTCACGAAGGTTTCCTGACCGTCGCCCACGCCGGTGAAGAAGGCCCGCCGGAGTACATCTGGGAAGCCATCGACCTGCTGAAGATCCAGCGTATCGACCATGGCGTACGCGCCATTGAAGACGAGCGCCTGATGCAGCGGATCATCGACGAACAGATCCCGCTGACGGTGTGCCCGTTGTCCAACACCAAGCTCTGCGTGTTCGACGACATGTCCCAGCACAACATCCTCGACATGCTTGAGCGTGGGGTGAAAGTGACGGTGAACTCGGACGATCCGGCGTACTTCGGCGGTTATGTCACCGAGAACTTCCATGCGCTGTACACCTCGCTGGGCATGACCCAGGACCAGGCCAAACGCCTGGCGCAAAACAGCCTGGATGCACGGTTGGTCAAGCCTTAATCAGCGACCGGTCTGGCGAGCCGGGCAATTTCCAGTTGCCCGGCTTCACTGACCTGCAACGCCTGGGACTCATTGATCACGCTGACCCAGTTCGACTGCAGGCACAACTGCAACAACGCGGCCCCCAACGCACCGCCCAAGTGTGGCTGCTGTTCGCTCCAATCAAAACAATCGCACACGATCGGCTGAGCCAGTGCCTGGGTAAAAATCCCCAGCGCTGCGAGTTTGCGCGCACCTGACGGCGTCACGTCCGTACGCTGTTCCGCGCGCTCGATCCACCCGGCCGCCATCATCCGTTGATACAAACCCGCTGCCAGCTCGCCCCCCAGGTGACCATGGCACAGCCGCGCTCGCCGTAAAGCCGCAGGCGCAGTCAATGACCGCGAATGAATGGGCGTGCTGCGGGCGACGCTGGCCATCGTGGTGCAGGCCAATGCATCCACGGCGGCCGCCACATCGGCGGCGGCCACCCGGAAAAAGCGTTTGCCGCTGCGGGCTTCGACACGCAACAGGCCACCGGCCGTCAATCGCGTCAGATGCGCATTCGCCGAGGCCGATGACAGCCCGGCAAGTGCCGCCAATTCATCGGAGGGTTTGGCCGAGCCGTCCATCAATGCCCACACCATCGCGGTGCGTTTCGGGTCGGCCAGCAAGGTGGCGATCTGACTGATGCAAGGTGCCTGTTCCATGTGCTCATTCACTCCCTGTTGAATCATTTGTCTGCTGCGTCTGGCGGAAAAGTATAAGCGTGAAAACGCCGGGTTCCGTGCCGTCTTACAGCGCAACCAAGGACAGAAGCTGAAGGAAATTTCCCGATATCCCCAGGGTTATGGTGTAGAGGCTGATCGCTCCGGCAATTGCGCAGTCAATGTCGCACAACGGGCAACGAGCATTTCCCGCAGAAGATTGATCGGCTTGCTCAGTTGCGCGCGATGGGCACACAACAGATTGAGCGGCGTACGTTCGCCCCGCAGCTCCGGCAGGATCAGCCGCAGGCGCCCCGCCAGCACATCCGAGCTGACATCCAGCCAGGACTTGTAGGCGATACCTACCCCCGCCACCGCCCAGCGTCGCACCACATCGGCATCATCACTGAAGCGGTCGCCGGTCACCGTCAGGCCGACATCACGCTTGCCATCGTTAAACCCCCAATGGTCATGCACCCGGCTGCCGAGCATGTACAGCAGGCAATTGTGCTGGGTCAGTTGCTCCAGGTGGCGCGGCTCGCCGTGCCGCGCCAGATAGCTGGGAGCAGCGCAGAGCACGCGGCAGTTGTCCGGGGCGATGGGCAACGCGATCAGGCTGGAGTCTTCGGGTTCGCCGTAGCGCAGGGCGATATCCACCGGCTGGCGGAACAGGTCGGCAATCCGGTCGCCCAACAACAGGCGTACGCTCAGGTCGGGGTATTCGCGCTGGAACTCATCGAGCCAGGGCAACAACTGGTTACGGCCAAAGTCCGACGGCGCCGAGAGTTGAAGCACCCCGCTGACCTGATCCTGGCCGCTGGCCAACAACCGCCGGCCTTCATCCAGGCTGCTCAAGGCGGCCCGGGCGTACTCCAGGAAGCCTTCGCCCTCGGCCGTCAGGCGCAGGCTGCGGGTGGAACGCGCCAACAACCGTGCGCCCAACTGCTGCTCGATGCGCTTCAACGCCGCGCTGGCCACCGCCGCCGACATGTCCATCACCCGTGCTGCCGCCGAAAGGCTGCCCAGGTCTGCCGCACGCACAAACAACTGCAAGTCATCAAAACGCAGCACGCCGACCGCCCATTATCAAAAAAGCATTGAAAGAGACTGCTCTTTTAGCGGGTTTTATCTTCCAGAGAAATAGCCAATCATCTGTCCATCCCGTTCATCACGTGTCTGGAGTCGAATATGTCTGCTGCCTTTAACGTCATCGCCACGCTGATCGCCAAACCCGGCCAACAGGCCACCCTGGAAACCCTGCTGCGCGAGCTGCTGGAACCGACCCGCATCGAAGCCGGCTGCCAGCAGTACGACCTACACCAGGACCTGCAACACCCCGAGACCTTCTACATGCTCGAACGCTGGAGTGACGACGCCGCGCTGGCCGACCACGACCAGAGCGCGCATATCCAGAATTTCCGCACCAAGGCTGCCGACGTGCTTGAGCATTTCGAACTCAAGCGCCTGAAGTTTATTGCCTGATCAACCGCCCCCTTTTTGGAAACCATCATGAAAGCCATCGCCTACTACGCCGCACTGCCGATCAACGATCCAAAATCCCTGCAAGACATCGAACTGCCCGAACCGGTCGCCGGCCCCCGCGACCTGCTGGTGGAAGTCAAAGCCATCTCGGTGAACCCGGTGGACACCAAGGTGCGCCAGAACGTCGCCCCGGAAAACGGCGCGGCCAAAGTGCTGGGCTGGGACGTGGCCGGTGTGGTCAAGGCCGTGGGCAGCGAAGTCAGCCTGTTCAAGGTCGGCGACAAGGTGTTCTACGCCGGCTCCCTGGTACGCCCCGGCGGCAACAGCGAACTGCACACTGTCGATGAGCGCATCGTCGGCCATATGCCGAAAACCCTGGGTTTTGCCGACGCTGCTGCACTGCCGCTGACCGCCATCACGGCCTGGGAATTGCTCTTCGAACGCCTGCAAGTGCGTGAAGGCAAGGCCGATGAAGGCCAGAGCCTGCTGATTGTCGGTGCTTCGGGTGGTGTGGGATCGATCCTGACCCAGCTGGCGAAACAGCTCACCGGCCTGAAAGTCATCGGCACCGCCTCCCGTCCTGAAACCCAGGCATGGGCCAAGGACCTGGGCGCCGACCTGGTGATCGACCACAGCAAACCGTTGAGCGAAGAGCTGAAAAACGCCGGCCATCCGCAGGTGAACTACGTCGCCAGCCTGACCCAGACCGACCAGCACCTGGACCAACTGGTGGAAGCGCTGATTCCCCAGGGCAAACTGGCGCTGATCGACGATCCCAAGGCATTGGACGTAAGCAAGCTCAAGCGCAAGAGCCTGTCGCTGCATTGGGAGTTCATGTACACCCGTTCGATGTTCGAGACCAGCGACATGATCGAGCAGCACAACCTGCTCAATCGCGTCGCCGAACTGATCGACGCCGGTACTCTGAAAACCACCGTGGGCGAGCACTTTGGCGTGATCAACGCGGCCAACCTGCGCCGCGCCCACGAACTGCTGGAAAGCGGCAAGGCCAAGGGTAAGATCGTGCTGGAAGGGTTCTAACGAAAGGTTCTGTCAGTGTCGTCTGTTATTCATGTGAGTAATGGACGACACCGCTAGTCAGAGACTTGATCCTTGTCATATTTGTGAGCGTATTCGGGTTTATATTGGCCGCCTTTGCCACGCAATTTACGTGAGGAAGTCAGCAATGAAGATCCTGATAAAAGCGCTAGCAAGATCCGAAGGCAACAAATGGCAGGTCCGTCTCGACCAGAACGCCTTTACCTTCCGCAGTGAGGCCGAGGCCCGCGCGTTTGCCGACACCCTGCAAACCCGTATCCAGGCGCCTCACCGATTCCCCGAAAGCCAGCAGCGCTCTGCTGGCTGATCCTGATCAGTCCGCCGCTTGCAGTGCCCGTTGGCGCTGCAGGCGCCGGGTCAGCATCGCGAACGTTACGGCCAATACGCCACACAAGCTGATGACCATTGCCATCGGCATCGCCGTGCCGTCGTGCAGCACGCCGACCAACGACGCTGCGCCTGCGGCCACACCAAACTGAATGCAACCGAGCAACGCCGACGCGCTGCCCGCCCGAGCGCCCTGCCCGCTCATGGCGCAGGCCGAGGTATTGGGCAAAATGCAGCCCAGGCTGGCGATGCAGATAAACAGCGGTACCAGCAGTGGCCACAAAGCGTCCGTGCGCAGCGCAGTAATTGCCAGCAACGACAGACCCGCCGCCAGGTAAACCCACACCGTGCGCGACAGCAAAAATGCCGGGCCACGCGACGCGAGCAAACGCGCATTGACCTGTGCCACCAGGATAAAGCCCGCGGCATTCGAGCCGAATACCCAGCCATAGTGTTCGGCGGGCACGCCATAGAGCTTGATAAAGACGAAGGGCGAGCCCGCGATGTAGGCAAACATACCGGCAATCGAGATGCCGCCGGTCAAGGCATAGCCCAGGTACACCCGGTCCGACAGCAACCGGCCGTACTGGCGCAGTGCGCCTGACAGCGGCTGGCGCGGTTGATGGGCCGGGAAGCTTTCCGGCAGCCCGACTGCTACCGCAATGGCCGCCATCACACTGAACGCCGTCAGCGCCAGAAAGATCGACTGCCAGCCCCACACCCCAACCATCACCCCGCCCGCCAGCGGCGCGAGGATCGGCGCCAGCCCGGTGACCAGCATCAGTTGGGAAAACACCTTGGCCGAGCCCACCGCGTCGCATTTATCGCTGACCACCGCCCGAGAGATCACCATGCCCGCGCAGCCGCCCAAGGCCTGGACGAAACGCGCGCCGATCAGCCATTCCAGGGACGGCGCGTACGCACAGGCGAAGGAGGCCAGGGTAAACAGGGTGACGCCGCTGAGCAGCGGCCCGCGCCGGCCAAAACGGTCTGCCAGCGGTCCATAGATCAACTGGCCGATCGCCAGGCCCGTGAAGTACACGGCCAAGGTCAGCTGAATATGTTTTTCGTCGGTGCCGAATGCCACGGCCATGGCCGGGAACCCCGGCAGGTAGAAGTCGATGGCCAGCGGCGCGAACGCGCTCAAGGCCCCCAAGATCAGGATTATACGAAGGTTCATCAGGCACCCAGGTGAGTCGGCAGCCCAACAGTCTAGCCGGGCTCGGGTGCCTTGAACATTAAGTTAGCTCGCTAACTATTCAAAAAGTCAGGCGAGCTTGGCGCTGTAGCCTTCTTCACTGATCAGGTTGATCACCTCTGCCGGCGACAGCAGGCTGCTTTCCACGCCGACTTCCTTTGTCGCGAGGTCGACGCGCACGCTGGCCGCCGGGTCCTTATCCTGCACCGCCTGGGTTACCGAGCGGACACAGTGGCCGCAGGTCATTCCTTCAACGCTGAATACTTGCATGACATGACTCCTTTAATGAGGTTGCCCGCAGTGTTGACCTTGCCATGATGGCAAGGTCAAGTTCTGAAAACATCGGCCGGGCTGGCATTCATTCGCGCCCTCGGCCAAGCTGCACTTATCCACGATGTGAACCTCGGAGAATTCGCCATGCGCTGGTCATTTTTTGGCCTTGTCAGCCTGATGGGCTTGTTTGCTACTGTGCCACCGGCCAGCGCAGATGAAGATTATGCGGTGCTGATCATTTCCCGGGAGCGCCTGGAAGTGCCGACCAACTGCGAGATTGGCTTGTACATCCAGGACCAGTTGGCCGGGCGGCTGTTCCAGGAGCAGGCCACGTCATTCAACTTGCCGGCCGGGAATGTGTCGTTGCGCCTGAAGTTGTTGCCGGGGCAATCCCAGGGTTGCTTGCCGGGCATGCTCGCACCACCGGCGCAAAACATTACGTTGAAGGCGGGTGACGTGCGCAAGTTGCGTATCGCGCAAGGGCCGGACGGCATGTACCTGAAACCGGCCGCACTGGAATACTGAAACATTGATCTAACGCCTTGACCTTCCCCACAGGTCAAGGTTGATCCTAGGGGCAATCTCTCCTGGAGTACTGCCCATGAACGGATCCACCACCTTCGACCTGCCGATCAGCGGCATGACCTGCGCCAGCTGCGCCGGGCGGGTTGAACGGGCACTGGGCAAAGTGCCCGGGGTGCAAAGTGTCAGCGTCAACCTGGCCAACGAACGCGCCCACATTGAAGTGCTCGGCCAGATGGACCCCGGCGTCCTGATCGCCGCCGTCGACAAGGCCGGCTACACCGCCACCCTGCCCCAAAGCGAAACCGCCACCCAGGCCAGCCAGGAACAACGCCTGAGCCATGAACGCTGGTCGCTGCTGCTGGCAATCCTGCTTGCCGCGCCGTTGGTGCTGCCGATGCTGGTGCAACCGTTCGGGCTGCACTGGATGCTCCCGGCCTGGGTTCAATTTGCCCTGGCCACCCCAGTGCAATTCATCTTCGGTGCGCGCTTCTATATCGCGGCCTGGAAAGCCGTGCGCGCCGGAGCGGGCAATATGGACCTGCTGGTCGCCATCGGCACCAGCGCCGGTTACGGCCTGAGTATCTATGAATGGCTCACGGCGTCCGCCGGCACAATGCCCCACCTGTATTTCGAAGCCTCGGCGGTGGTGATCGCCCTGGTGCTGCTGGGTAAATACCTGGAAAGCCGCGCCAAGCGCCAGACCGCTAGCGCCATCCGTGCCCTGGAAGCCTTGCGCCCCGAGCGGGCGATTCAAGTAATCGACGGCCGCGAGCAGGACGTCGCCATCACCGCCCTCAAGCTGAATGACCTGGTGCTGGTCAAACCCGGCGAGCGCTTCCCGGTGGACGGCGAAGTGGTCGAAGGCCAAAGTCACGCCGACGAAGCCTTGATCAGCGGTGAAAGCCTGCCGGTGCCGAAGCAGCCTGGCGACGCAGTCACCGGCGGCGCCATCAACGGCGAAGGCCGGCTGCTGGTGCGCACCCTGGCCCTCGGCGCGGAAAGCGTGCTGGCGCGGATCATCCGCCTGGTGGAAGACGCCCAGGCCGCCAAGGCACCGATCCAGAAACTGGTGGATAAAGTCAGCCAGGTGTTCGTGCCGGTGGTGCTGGTGCTGGCCTTGGCCACGCTGGTCGGCTGGTGGCTGTATGGCGCACCGCTGGAAGTCGCGCTGATCAATGCCGTGACCGTATTGGTGATCGCCTGTCCTTGCGCCCTTGGCCTGGCCACACCTACCGCCATCATGGCCGGTACCGGCGTTGCCGCCCGCCACGGCATCCTGATCAAGGACGCCGAAGCCCTGGAGCGCGCCCATGAAGTCAGCGCCGTGGTGTTCGACAAGACCGGCACCCTGACCTCCGGCGCACCAAAAATTGCGCACCTGGCCGCCATTGACGGCAATCAAGGGGCGCTCCTGCAACAGGCCGGCGCGCTGCAGCGCGGCAGTGAACACCCGTTGGCCAAGGCGGTGCTGGATGCCTGTGCCGAACAAGGTTTGAACGTCGCGGATGTCAGCGCCAGCCAGTCCCTTACCGGGCGTGGCATTGCAGGCACCCTAGATGGCCGGCAACTGGCGCTGGGCAACCGTCGCCTGCTGGAAGAAACCGGCTTGAGCACCGGTGATCTCGCCGACTCGGCCAGTGCGTGGGAGGCCGAAGGCCGCACCTTGTCCTGGCTGATCGAGCAAGGCCCGCAGCCCCGCGTGCTGGGTTTGTTTGCCTTCGGTGACACGCTTAAACCGGGCGCCCTGCAAGCGATACAAGCACTCAAGGCTCGGCATATCAGCAGCCACCTGCTGACCGGCGATAACCGTGGCAGCGCCCGCGTGGTCGCCGAAGCCCTGGGCATCGATGACGTGCACGCCGAGGTGTTGCCTGCGGACAAGGCGGCTACCGTCGCCGAGCTGAAAAAGACCGGCGTGGTGGCAATGGTCGGCGACGGCATCAACGACGCACCGGCCCTGGCCGCGGCCGACATCGGCATCGCCATGGGCGGCGGTACCGACGTGGCGATGCACGCGGCAGGTATTACCCTGATGCGCGGCGACCCACGGCTGGTGCCGGCAGCCCTGGAAATCAGCCGCAAGACCTATGCGAAAATTCGACAGAATCTGTTCTGGGCCTTTGTGTATAACTTGATCGGCATTCCGCTGGCGGCGTTCGGCCTGCTCAACCCGGTGATGGCTGGCGCGGCCATGGCCCTGTCCAGTGTCAGCGTGGTGAGCAACGCACTGCTGTTGAAAACCTGGAAACCCAAGGACCTGGAGGACGAGCGTCCATGAACATCGGCCAAGCAGCACGCCAAAGCGGCCTGAGCGCGAAGATGATTCGTTACTACGAGTCCATCGGCTTGTTGAAAGCCGCCCATCGCACCGACAGCGGCTACCGCATTTATGGCGCCGATGACTTGCACACCCTGGCGTTTATCAAGCGCTCGCGGGACCTGGGGTTTTCCCTGGAAGAGGTCGGCAAGTTGCTGACGCTGTGGCAGGACCGGGGACGCGCGAGTGCCGACGTCAAGGCGCTGGCCCGCCAGCATATCGATGAGCTGAACCAGAAGATCCGCGAGTTGGGGCAGTTGCGCGATACGTTGCAAGACCTGGTGGAACACTGCCAGGGCGATCATCGGCCGGATTGCCCGATTCTCAAGGAGTTGGCGTCGGGCAGTTGTTGCACCTGAGCAAGTTTAACCAGGCATGCACGGAACCTAATGTGGGAGCGGGCTTGCTCGCGAATGCGGAGTGTCAGTCAATACATCAGTTGACTGAACCAGCGCTTTCGCGAGCAAGCCCGCTCCCACATTTGGATATCCACTCGCCGTTGGATCACTGCATCCAGGGCGGCGGTGGCGGTTCTTCCGACGCTTTGCTCGGTGGCGCATCGTCTGCCGCGCGAATCGCCTGGCGACGCTCTTCATCGAGCCGCGCCGCTTCGATCTCGCGGATAACACCGCCCACGTCAGCCAGCTCTTCCGGTTCGTCGAACTCGCCGGTCAACACACTGGCCGGGTGCAGAGTGCCGGCTTCATACAGCGCCCACATCTCCTTGGCGTACTTGGTCTTCTTCAATTCCGGGGCAAAGCGCCCGAAGTAGGAAGCCATGTTGCCCACATCCCGTTCCAGCATGCTGAACGCGTGGTTGTTGCCCGCGGCATCCACCGCCTGAGGCAGGTCGATGATCACCGGGCCCGTCGGCGTCAGCAGCACGTTGAACTCGGAAAGGTCACCGTGCACCAGGCCGGTACACAACATCAGCACGATCTGGGTAATCAGGAAGGCGTGGTATTCACGGGCCTGGTCCGGCTCCAGCGTCACGTCGTTCAAACGTGGCGCCGCGTCGCCGTATTCATCGGCCACCAGCTCCATCAGCAGCACGCCTTCGAGGAAGTCGTACGGCTTGGGCACGCGCACACCCGCACCGGCCAGGCGAAACAGCGCCGCTACCTCAGCGTTCTGCCAGGCGTCTTCGGTTTCTTTCTTGCCGAACTTGGAGCCCTTGGCCATGGCCCGGGCCTGACGGCTGTTGCGGACCTTGCGGCCTTCCTGGTATTCGGACGCCTGACGAAAACTTCGTTTATTCGCCTCCTTGTAGACCTTGGCGCAACGTAACTCGTTGCCGCAGCGCACCACGTAAACAGCTGCTTCTTTACCACTCATGAGTGGGCGCAGCACCTCGTCGACCAGACCGTCCTCGATCAGGGGTTCAATGCGTTTAGGAGTCTTCATCAGCTTTTATTGTGGGTCCTTTATTACCAAACACGCGTATGGCACTCGTTATACGGCAATCCTCTCGCCGCGGGGAGAGGGTACCGACCTTTGACCGCTTAAGAATGCATCCAATATGCCAAATTGACCGGCGGCCCGATCATAGCCGAGATCAGCGCTCAATAATCGCGGTGACGCCCTGGCCCCCGGCGGCGCAGATCGAGATCAGGCCCCGGCCCTTGCCGGCTGCGTCCAGCAGCTTGGCCAGGTTGGCGACGATACGCCCGCCCGTGGCAGCAAACGGATGGCCGGCGGCCAATGAGCTGCCCTTGACGTTCAAGCGGCTGCGGTCGATAGAGCCCAGCGGTGCATCCAGCCCCAGGCGGGTCTTGCAGTATTCCGGATCTTCCCAGGCTTTCAGCGTGCACAACACTTGGGCAGCAAAGGCTTCGTGAATCTCGTAGTAATCGAAGTCCTGCAGGGTCAGGCCATTGCGGGCCAGCAGGCGCGGCACGGCGTACACCGGCGCCATCAGCAGGCCTTCGGCGCCGTTGACGAAATCCACCGCCGCCGCTTCGCCATCGCGCAGGTAGGCGAGAATCGGCAAGCCGCGCTCCTTGGCCCAGGCTTCACTGCCCAGCAGCACCAACGAGGCGCCATCGGTCAGCGGCGTCGAGTTACCGGCGGTGAGGGTGCCCTTTTCACTGCGCTCGAAGGCGGGCTTGAGGCTGGCGAGTTTTTCCAGGGTCAGGTCGGGGCGCAGGTTGTTGTCGCGGGTCAGGCCAAGAAAGGGCGTGAGCAAATCGTTTTGCCAGCCTTCAGCGTAGGACGCAGCCATTTTCTGATGGCTTTCCAGCGCCAACTGATCCTGCTCGGCGCGGGGGATCTGCCAGGTCTGCGCCATCAACTCGCAATGCTGGCCCATGGACAACCCGGTGCGCGGTTCGCCGTTGCGCGGCAGCTCCGGCTTGAGGTGATGGGGACGAAGTTGTAACAAGACTTTAAGTTTATCCGCCATGGATTTGCTGCGATTGGCTTGCAGCAGGATTTTGCGCAGGCCCTCATTCACCCCGATAGGCGCGTCGGACGTGGTGTCGACGCCGCCGGCAATCCCGCTTTCGATCTGCCCCAGCGCAATCTTGTTCGCCACCAGCAACGCGGCTTCCAGCCCCGTGCCACAGGCCTGCTGAATATCGTAGGCCGGGGTTTGCGGCGACAGGCGCGAGCCCAGCACGCACTCGCGGGTCAGGTTGAAGTCGCGGGAATGCTTCAGCACCGCCCCGGCGGCCACCTCGCCAATACGCAGGCCGTGCAGGTTGTAGCGTTCGATCAGGCCTTCGAGGGCGGCGGTCAACATCGCCTGGTTGCTCGCCGTGGCGTAAGGGCCGTTGGAGCGGGCGAAGGGGATGCGGTTACCGCCAATGATCGCTACACGGCGCAATTGAGTCATGGAAAGCTCCCTTGAGGTTATGGGGTGAATCTCTGAGCCTAGCCTAGGCTCAATCGAACGACTTTCACCTATTGATGGTCCACCGTTTGAACCCCAGCACTCGGAGAGCGTTCCATGTCTGACCGTTATATCGACTTCGCCAACTCCAGCCTCGGCCATCGCCTGGTCGCCGCCATTGGCCTGCCGTCACCGGTACGCCTGGAACGCTGGCAGGCCGGACGCCTGCGTCCGGTGGAGGGTGCGCTGCTGATCGGCGGCGGCCCGCTGGCGACAAAAATCCTGCCGTTCGCCAACAAGCTGACCGACGCTATCTATAGCTACGGCACCGAACCGTCGACGGCAACCACCTGGATTCCCGGCCACGGGCCCAAGCTCAAGGCCGTGGTATTTGACGCCAGCCAGTTGCAGCACACCGATCAACTCAAGCAGTTGCGGGAATTCTTTCAGCCGTTGATGAAGAACCTCGACCACAGCGCGCACCTGGTGATCCTTGGCCGCGCCCCGGAAAGCCTCGGCGACCCGTTTGCCGCCAGTGCCCAACAGGCCCTTGAAGGCTTCAGCCGGTCGCTGGCCAAAGAGCTGCGCAGCGGCGGCGTCCTGCAATTGCTGTACGTAGGCGACGGGGCCGAGGATCAATTGGAGGGTGCGTTGCGGTTCTTCCTCTCGCCGAAAAGTGCCTATATCTCCGGCCAGGTCATTCGCCTGAACCCTTGCCCGACCCAGGTCGCGGACTGGACGCGCCCGCTCGCCGGGCACAAGGCCCTGGTGACCGGCGCCGCCCGCGGCATCGGTGCCTCGATCGCCGAAACCCTGGCCCGCGACGGTGCCGAGGTGATCCTGCTGGACGTGCCACAAGCCAAGGCCGACCTCGATGCCCTGGCCGCGCGCCTGGGCGCCCGCAGCATCGCCCTGGATATCTGCGCCGAAGACGCCGCCACCCAACTGATCGAACACCTGCCGGACGGCATCGACATCGTGGTGCACAACGCCGGCATCACCCGCGATAAAACCCTGGCCAACATGACGCCGGAATATTGGGACGCAGTCTTGGCGGTCAATCTCAACGCGCCGCAAGTGCTGACCAAGGCGCTGCTGGACAGCGGCACCCTGCACGACAACGGTCGCGTGGTGCTGCTGGCATCCATCAGCGGCATCGCCGGCAACCGCGGGCAAACCAACTACGCCGCGAGCAAGGCCGGGCTGATTGGCCTGGCCCAGGCCTGGGCGCCGTTGCTCGGTGAGCGCGGGATCAGCATCAATGCCGTGGCCCCCGGTTTTATCGAAACCCAGATGACCGCACACATTCCCTTCGCCCTGCGTGAGGCCGGGCGCCGTATGAGTTCGCTGGGCCAGGGCGGCTTGCCCCAGGACGTCGCCGAGGCGGTGGCCTGGCTCGGCCAGCCGGGCTCGGGCGCGGTCAGCGGGCAGGCACTTCGGGTGTGCGGGCAAAGTCTATTGGGAGCGTAAGCATGGAGTGGCACACATTAGGCAGCACCCCGTTCCTGCCGCCGCTGTATTGGCGCGCGGCACTCAAGCGCAAGATCACCGGCACCACGCTGCCCGAGCAAGGGTTGCGCTGCCGGGTCAGTGTGAACCCCAGGGAAGTCGCGGCCTATCGCAAGGTCTGCGGGTTTGCCGACAGCCCGGTCTTGCCGGCCACCTATCCGCATATCCTGGCATTCGGCCTGCAGATGCAATTGCTCACTGACAAGGCGTTTCCTTTCCCGCTGCTGGGATTGATCCACCTGAGCAACCGGATCCGCACCCTGCGCCCGTTGGGCGGTGTGAGTGACTTGACGGTCGGCGTTTACGCGCAGAATTTGCAGCCCCATGCCAAGGGCGCGACATTCGATATTGTGACCACGGTCGAAGATTCACTGGGGCTGCTGTGGGAAGCCGAAAGCCGAATGCTCTGTCGTGGGGTGAAACTCGATGGCGCTGCGGCGGACAACACCCCGCAAGCCTCCACTAACGTAAGCGAGCTGACCCGTTGGAAAGCCCCCGCCGATGTTGGCCGCCGCTACGCCCGGGTGTCCGGCGACTACAATCCGATTCACTTGAGCGCCCTCACTGCCAGGTTATTCGGCTTTCCCCAGGCCATCGCCCATGGGCTGTGGAACAAGGCCCGCACACTGGCGGCACTGAGTGAGCATTTGCCAGCCGCCAATCTCGAGATAGATGTCGAGTTTAAAAAGCCGGTGCGTTTGCCCAGTGAGGTAACGTTGTTCACGAGCGCCCCCGGCTCCAGCGGTGAGCTGCAACTTAAAGGCGCCGGGGACATTGAACACATGGTCGGCCGCTGGCGGCCCATCGCCTGATAAATTGTATATATACATCTTAAGTTATAGCGAGCTATCGATAGCTCGCTACTCTTATCAACTCATTGATTTTAATAAACTTACAACTTAAACACCGCTGCCTTCTACACCCTTGGTATTAGTCGTTAAGCAAACTAACTCTTCGTGTATATAAATCGTTAATACCAAGTTGAGCGTTGCGAGAGCGCGCACCCGGGACTGTTATAGCCATAACGGACGAATGTATCGCTGTCCCTAGAAACAGCGAACTTCGAAAACAACAAAGGCTGTACCAGGTGCAAGGAACTCAATCATGAAAACTCAAGTCGTGTTGTGGAAAGCAAGTACCGCGCTGGCCCTGATTCTGGCAGTAAGCCTCGGAGGCTGCAGCAGCGGTGGTGGTGGTCATCACAGTAGCGTCGCAGCCTCCTCTCCGGATGCTGGCGGCGGTACTGGCGGTGGAACAGGTGGAGGCACCGGCGGCGGTACCGGTGGTGGCACTGGCGGCGGCACTGATGGAGGTACCGGTGGTGGCACCGGCGGCGGCACTGGTGGAGGTACCGGTGGTGGCACCGGCGGCGGCACTGGTGGAGGCACCGGCGGAGGTACTGGTGGAGGTACTGGTGGAGGTACCGGCGGCGGTACCGGTGGTGGCACCGGCGGCGGCACTGGTGGAGGTACCGGTGGCGGCACTGGCGGTGGTACTGGCGGCGGCACCGGCTCGACCACTCCCCTGGTCACCGGCCAGGTAGTAGGCGCTGTGGGCGGTGTCGTCGGTAATGTCGGCACCACGGTAGGTAACCTGGGCACAACCCTGACCACGGTTCCCATTGTCGGCACCACTGCCGGCGGGCTGGTCACTGCGACAGGCACCGCCGTCAACAGTATCGGCGGCGGCTTGAGCAACGGCCTGGGCACGCTGGGTACCAATAGCAACTCCGTGGGCACAACCGTTGCCGGTGTGGCCGATGGCGTTGCCGACCTGGGCACCGGCGTTTCCAACACCGGCAAATCCCTGGGCACCACCCTTGGCGGCATTCCCGTCGTCGGCGGCTTGACCGGTGGCGTTGGCGGTGCGGCAGGTGGCGTGGTTGATCAGGTCGGCCAGGCCGTCACCATGCTCGGCGATACCTTGAGCACTGCCAGCACCACCGGGCCATTGGGCAGCGTGACCAATACGGTGGGTAAAAGCGTATTGGTACCGGTGGTCTCCCTGGTGGAAAACACCACCGGCAACCTGGGCAATAAAACAGGCCTGGGCAACCCGGTCGGCGGCGTACTGGATAAAGTCGGCTCCACTGTCACCGGCCTTGGCGGCCAGGTGGCCAGCGCCGGCGGCGCAGGCAACCCTGTCGGGACACTCGTCGGTGGCGTGTTGACTGGCGTTGGCACCACCCTTGATAAGTCGAGCGGTTACGTCAACCCGGCCACCACGACCCCTCAATCGGGCCTGCCTGAACTCGTCGGCGGTCTTGTCGCCAACGTCGGCAACGGCCTGAATGCCGGCAACACCAACGGCACTGTCAGTGCAGCCGGTGTAACCGGTGGCCAAGTGGGTAACACCGTCGCGTCGCTCGGCACCCTGATCGGTGGCAATGGCGTGGCCAACACTGCAGCCACGGCTCCTGTTGCAGGCCTGGCGACCAATGTCGGCACCGCACTCAACCCAGTGACCTCGGGTGTTGCCAACCTGACGCAAAACATCGGCACCAGCACCGGGATCGGCGCACCGGTGAATGGTCTGGTTACCCAGGTCGGCGGCGCAGTCAGCAGCCTGGGCACCAACCTGACGGCGGCGAATGCCAATCCGGTGACTAACGCTGTGGGCGGTACCCTGAATGCCGTCGGCAATACCGTCGGCTCGGTGGGTGGCCTGGTAACCGGCGGCACCAGCAGTAACGGTGGCGGTCTGCTCGGTGGCTTGAACGTGGGTGCCGGTGCCTCCGCTACGGGCACTGCCAATGCAAATGCAAACACAGGCGGCGGCCTGGGAGGTCTGCTCGGTGGGCTGACCGGCAAAAAATAGAATTGCACCTGGCCATTAGACGGCCTCCCCTACAGCGCCTACGCTTGGTTGAGACGAGAGATTCCAACGAGTCTCTCGTCTTTTTTATTGGCCAATGAATGGCTTTGCGAACCGTGTCCCAGAACCCGGCGGGCCTAGCGAAAACGCTGCAGCAGTTTTGACCATGGAGTGTCCTATGCGCGCCTTGACGCCTTTGTTTCTGCTCACCCTCATTGCTGCCAGCGTCCATGCCGAGACCCTGCCCAGCTACCTCAACAGCAACGACACCATTCGCAACCTGCCGGTACCCAACCTCCCCGCCGATGCCTATCGCCCGGTCACCCCACAGACCCAACTGCCCGAGCCGGCGGCAACCCAGGGCCAGCCATTGTTGATGGACACCAAAGTGACCATCCGCAAGCTGCAAATCGACGGTGGGACGATCTACCCGCTCCAGGATGTGGCCAAGGTTTTCGAACCGCTGATTGGCCATGAAACCAACCTGGCACAACTGATCGAAGCCACCCGCGGCATCACCCGCCGCTACCAGCAGGACGGCTATCTGTTGTCCTACGCGTACCTGCCCGACCAGCGCTTCGAAAACGGCCTGGTGCGCGTGGTGCTGGTGGAGGGCTATATCAAGGATTACAACGTGCAGGGCGACATTGGCTCGGTCTCGGCCTACGTCGACAAACTGGCGGCCAAGCTGCTGGCCGAGCGCCCGCTGACCCGCAAGACCTTCGAACGCTACACCACCTTGATGGGCCGCATTCCAGGTGTAACGCTGCAGGCGCAAGTACCGCCGCCGGGCACCACCGATGGCGGCACGCGCATGCAGATCCAGGCCTCGCGCAAACCCTTCACCAGCAGCATGAGCATGACGGACGACAGCCGTGGCGGCCTGCAAGCCCTGATCACCGGCACCAGCAATTCCCAGACATCCATGGGCGAACAACTGAGCGTCAGCGGCCTGTTCCCGCCCGGCGAGGACAAGGAGCACTACTACCGCCTGGGCTACAGCCAGTTCGTGAATGCCGAGGGCACTCAACTGGTGGTCAACGCCGAGCGCTACCGCGCCGACCCGCGCAGCAACGTGCAGCTGGACGGCGGTTTTGAACTCAAGCCACACCAGGAGGTTGACCGCTACTCCGTCGGCCTCAGCCATCCGCTGATTGCCTCCCCTACCGAGTCATTGACCCTGGGCGCGCGACTCTATGCCGTGGACCAGACCACCCGTTATCAACTGGTGGGTTTCCCGCAACGTTTCGACCTGGAAACCAACCTGCGCGCCCTGGCGTTCGAAGGTGACTGGCGCAAATCCGACACGCGCCAACTGCGCATTCTCAGCGCCGGCCTGTACCAGGGCATCGACGGCCTGGGCGCCAGCACCCGGAGTGACTTCGAGGGTATAAAACCCGACATCGACTTCTTCCGCCTGCGCGTCTCGGGCGTACAGAGCGACAAGTTCTTCGACAACTGGCAAGGCGTGGCATCGGGTGCCTTCTACTGGAGCAACGACACCCTGCCCGACAGCGAACGCGCGACGTTCGGCGGGCAGAATTTCGGGCGTGGCTACCCGGATGACCAGGGCTCGGGCGACAAGGGCTGGGGCGTGGCGTATGAGGTCAACTACAGCTTCAACCGCAGCGGTGAGTGGGTAAAAATCCTGCAGCCGTACGTGGTGCTCGACAAGGCCAAGACCTGGTTCAACGAACTGCCGGCCAAGGGCAACAACATGTCATCGGCAGCGGTGGGCCTGCGCTTCGGCGATAACAAGTACTACAACATCGCGCTGGAAGCGGCCAAGCCAATGTCGGATATCGCCCTGGACAGCTTCAATCGGCGGCCGCGGTATACGCTGAGTTTCAGCTACCAACTCTGAACCCTGTGGGAGCGAGCTTGCTCGCGAAAAACGTCCAGACAACGCGGGGAACCAGACTGCCCGCGTTATCGTTGACGTTTTTCGCGAGCAAGCCCGCTCCCACACAAGCTCGCTCCTACATCAATCTGATCTTGGGGATGGGGAAGAGGTTGTTGAGGGTATCGATCAAGCGCACCAGGTAGATCGGCTTGCGGAACAGGTCCAGCACCTGCAGGCGCAGCATGTCACTGACATCATCCATCTCGGCGTGGCCGGACATGACGATCACCGGCAAGTGCTGGCGAGCGGTGTGTTCGCGCAGACGCTTGATCAAGGAAATACCGCTTTCCTCGGGCATGCGCAGGTCGGTAATCACCAGTGCGATATCGGGGTGCAGGGTCAGCTCCTGCAAGGCAAAGGTGACCGAGGTCGCGGTAAAACAGACAAAGCCTTCATTCTCCAGCGACTCGGCCAGTTCAATAAGGGCGTCCTCTTCGTCATCCACCAAAAGGATTTGTTGCCGGGGAGCCGAAGAGGAGTTCATGTGGAAATGCCTGATACGCAATAGATCATTCAGCGGAACCTGCACGTTTAGGCGAGTACCGGGGTCAGGTATGAATGCCGGCCTGTATCGAGTTGAAGACGCCGGTTATGGCCGTCCGGATAGGTGTAATAAAAGCAGCCAGCGCCACAGCGACCATCGCCGCAACCAGTGCGTATTCGATACCCGATGCGCCCTCTTTGGAATAGAAAAAAATCTGGACTTTGATGAAACCCATGCGAATAAGATCAAGGAACATAATGACTTCTCCTTTGCGCCCACGGCGCTGGTATCGCGGCATCACAAAAATGATTTCGGTGTGCCACTAGAGCATTGTCAACAAACCCCAGACCAACAACTGTAAGAACTGATTAATCACAAAGTATTAGTCGGCCGGCTGACGCCAAAAATCCCACTTTCGCAGAGGTTTCTGGAGATATTTTTCGCCCGGTAATGGCGTTTTGTCTTAGCTGAACTACCTTCAAATAGCGAAATAGTTAGAAGCTTGAAGCGATCCGGATACGCAAGCATTAGTGGGAACAGCAGTGGATGCAGCAGGAAAGGGAGAGCCTTCATGAACAGTCGGATTAGCTTGATCCTCGCCGGGCTGCTGTTGGTAGGTGCACTGATTGCAGGCTACTGGGGCCTGGTACTCAGCCGCCCTGCCCCTGTCGCACCGCCCGTGCCCCAAACGCCTGAAGTCGTGCAACCCGTAGCCGAAGACCAGACACGCCAACCCGTGGTGGTGCTGGCCCATGACGTTGCACCTTTTGTTGCGCTCACCGCCGCCGACCTGACCCTGGAAAAACTGCGCACGGTTCCCGCCGGCAGCCTCACCAGCCTCGACCAGGCCGTGGGCAAGATCCCGTGGCGGCCGCTGTCGGCCGGGACCTGGCTGACCGAGGAGAGCTTCAACTCCGGCGGCACCGTGGCGCGAATGATCCGCCCTAACGAACGCGCGCTTGCCGTCGCCGTGGATGAAGTGATCGGCGCCAGCGGGCAACTCTCCCCGGGGGACTATGTGGACGTCCTGCTCTTCCTGCGCCAGGAAGCCAGCAACCCGCAGCAGTCCGCACAAATCGTGGTGCCCGCCTTGCGCCTGCTGGGCGTCGGCGATCAACTGGGGCTGACCAACGACGGCACGCCCGGCTCCGTGCCACCGACCACCCCCGACGAAAAACTCAAGGCGCAGCAGAGTCGCGCCAGCGCGCGCACGGTACTCCTCGCCGTACCGGAGGAGCTCCTGAGCCGGCTGATGCTCGCAGCCCAGTCCGGCGTACTGCGCCTGGCTGTACGCAGTGCCGACGAACAACTGCTGAGCCAATACTGGGCCGGTGAAACGGAGTCCGCGACCCACCTGGAAAACACCCGGCGCGAGCTCTACCAGTTCAACCAGCTGGCCTTCAGTACAGCGCCGGTCAACGGCCTGAGTCCCGCCGGCAATGGTGCGCCAAGGCGTTCAGGCGTCGAAGTAATACGTGGCAATCAGGTTACCCAACAAACGCCCTGAAAGAGCTAAGGATGCCTTGAATGAGCAGTCGTTTCGTGTGGTCTTTTTCGCGAATTTTCTGGGCACTTCTCACCCTGAGCCTGCCTGTCGGCGTTGCACTGGCAGCACCCGGCAACTGCACGGGCCTGGGCCAGCTGCCGGCAGTGCTGGAGGTGGGTGAAGGCGCTCAACAGGCTATCCAGTCGCCGGTGCCGATTACGCGGCTGGCGATTGGCGATCCGAAAGTGGCCGATGTGCAGGTCAACGGCAACCAGGCGTTCCTGCTCACCGGCATCGCCTCGGGCACCACCAGCCTGATGGTCTGGACGGCCTGCTCCAGCAGCCCGCGCCAAAGCATGGTGTTCGTCAAGGGCAAGGCCACGTCGGCCCTGACCAGCCTGGCCCTGTCGCCGTCCGATGACCCGACCCTGCCCAGCCAGGTGCAAACCGACATCCGCTTTGTGGAAGTGAGCCGCACCAAACTCAAGGAGGCCAGTACCTCGATCTTTGGCCGGGGCGGCAACTTTCTGTTCGGCGCCCCGAACAATGTTGCCAATGCGGCGGCCACAGGATTCCGTGGGCTCCCGGTGAACAACGACACCTTCAACATCGGCTTTGGCGGCGGCCGTGTCTCGGCCATGATCAACGCCCTGGAAAGCAGCGGCTTTGCCTACACCCTGGCCCGGCCGAGCCTGGTGGCGCTCAGTGGCCAAAGTGCGACCTTCCTCGCCGGTGGTGAAGTACCGATCCCGGTGCCCAGCAGCGGCAGCAACACCATCTCCATCGAATACAAAGAGTTCGGTATTCGCCTGACCCTGACCCCGACCGTCATCGACCATGGGCGGATTTCCCTGAAGGTCGCGCCAGAGGTCAGTGAGCTGGACTACACCAACGCGGTCAACATCCAGGGCATCTCCGTGCCGGCGCTGACCATCCGGCGCACCGACACCAGCATCTCCCTGGCCGACGGCGAAAGCTTCGTGATCAGCGGCCTGATCAGCACCAACAACACCTCCAGCGTCAGCAAATTCCCGGGCCTGGGTGACATCCCGATCCTCGGTGCATTCTTTCGCGACTCCAGCATCAATCGCCAGGAAAAAGAGCTGCTGATGATCGTCACCCCGCACCTCGTGCAGCCCTTGGCGGCCAACGCCCAACTGCCTTCGTTGCCAGGGGAAAAGCTGCGCAATTACGACCCTAACTGGTACCGCCTGTATTTCCTCGAAAACGGCAATTTCGACCGCCGCAGTGGACTGTCCGAATGAGTGAGAGCCTGAGCCAGACCTTTTTGGCAATTACCCGCAACACCACGGATCTGGAATGGCTTCAGGGCGCACTCGCGCCCCTGGGGCAAGTGGTCAGCGCCGGTGCCGGCAGCCTCGACGAACTGTTGGCACTGGTAGACGTGACGTTCGCCAACCTGGTGTTCATCGGCCTGGACCGGGAACACGTCACCACCCAGTGCGCCCTGATCGAAGGTGCCCTGGAAGCCAAGCCGATGCTTGCCATCGTGGCCTTGGGCGATGGCATGGACAACCAGCTTGTACTGAACGCGATGCGCGCCGGCGCACGGGATTTCGTGGCCTACGGCTCGCGCTCCAGTGAGGTTGCCGGCCTGGTTCGGCGCCTGAGCAAACGCTTGCCGGCGGTCACCCCGAATACCCATCTAGGCGGGCTGACCGTGCTCTACGGCACCCAAGGCAATGCCGACGGCGCGCTGATCGCCAGCCACCTGGCGCTGGTGGTGCAAAAAAGCGGGCAGCAAACGCTGTTGCTCGACCTGGGCCTGCCACTCGCTGACAGCCTCGCACTGCTGGGGCTGGAGAGTTCTTTTCATTTCGGCGACGCGCTGCGTCACTTGCGGCGCCTGGACTCAACCCTGATCAACAGTGCCTTCACCACGGCCGAAGCCGGTCTGCGCATCCTCGCCTACCACAACAACGACGAGCCCCTGGAGCGTACCAGCGCGGCCGAGCTGTACATGTTGCTCAGCGCCCTGCGCCAGCACTTCCAGCACATCGTGGTGAACCTGACCGGCCAACCCGACAGCGAAGCCTTGCGCACCTTTGTCAGCCATTGCGACAAACTGCTGTGGTGCACCGACCAAAGCGTGCCCGACTGCCGCCGCAACCTGGCCGTACTCAACCTGTGGCGGGAAAAAGGCATGAAACTCGACCATGCCCGCCTGCTGGTAGACCGCTACCTAAAGGGGGCCGCCCCGGACTCGGAGGCACTGGGCAAGAGCTTCGGGCTGGAAGTAATCGCCGTCCTGCCCTGGAGCCCGGAAGTGCGCCTGAGTGCCAAGAACCAGGCCCAGACCCTGTTCGCCCTGGCCCCACGGGAAGCCCTGACACAGACGTTGCGCGGCTTGGGTGAGCGCCTGGCAAAACGCTCCGAGGGCCTGGAAAAACCCTCCACCAATTGGCTCAACCGCCTTCTGAGGACCAAATGAACGGCGAGAAGCTGTTTGGCGTCGCCCCGCGCGGCAACGTCGGCAACACTGATCACGACGGCCTGAAGCTGGTGCTGCATCGCTACATCATCGATGCCATCGAGGATTCGGGAAAAAACCTGCTGGAAGGCACACGCCAGTCCCTGGCGCAGTTTGTGATCGACAAGGTGGCCGAATACATCACACGTATGCACCTGGCGATTTCCCGCTATGAGATGGAGCGCCTGGCCGAAGAGATCGTCGATGAGCTGACCGGTTTCGGCCCGCTGGAAGTGCTGCTGCGCGACCCGACCGTCACCGAGATCCTGGTCAACGGCCCGCACCGGGTATTCGTCGAACGCGATGGCCTGCTGCAACAAAGTGACTTGCGCTTCATTGACGACCACCATGTCGAGCGGGTCATGCAGCGCATCCTCGCCCCCCTGGGACGCCGGCTGGATGAGTCGTCGCCGATGGTCGATGCGCGCCTGCCCGATGGCAGCCGGGTCAATGCGATCATTCCGCCGATTGCCCTGGACGGGCCGTGCCTGTCGATTCGAAAGTTTCGCAAGGACATGCTTAAAAGCAGCGACCTGGTGGCCATGCAAACCATCGACCAGGCCATTTTCGATTTTTTCAAGGAAGCCGTCGGCAAGCGCTGCAACATCCTGATCAGCGGCGGTACCGGCACCGGTAAAACCACACTGCTGAACATTCTCAGCCAGTTGATCAACCCCCGCGAGCGCCTGGTCACCATCGAAGACGTGGCCGAGTTGCAACTGGGCCATCCCCACGTTGTGCGCCTGGAAACCCGCCCGCCCAATGCCGAGGGGCATGGGGAAGTGAAGGCCAGTGACTTGATCCGCAACGCCCTGCGGATGCGCCCCGACCGGATCATCCTCGGCGAGATCCGGGGCGTGGAGGTCATCGATGTGTTGACCGCCATGAACACCGGCCACGACGGCTCGATGAGTACCGTGCACGCCAACAACGCCCAGGACGCCTTGCTGCGCCTGGAAACCCTGGTGGGCCTGACCGGCCGGGTCGTCGCGGAAAAAACCCTGCGGCAAATGATCTGCGCAGCGCTGGATGTGGTGATCCAGCTGACGCGCCTGCCCGATGGCCGCCGCTGTGTCAGCGAAGTGGTGGAAGTGGTGGGCATCCGCGAGGACGTGTACGTCACCAACACCCTGTTTCGCCACGACAAGCGCACCGGCTTTGGCTTCCTGCGCGAAGCGGTCAACCCGGCCGGTGACAAGTTGCGTCACGAAGGTCACCTGCCGGTGTAGGAGGCAACCCGATGATCGGTCCGATTCTGCTCGCCCTACTCGCCGTGGCCCTTCTGGTGCTGGGGATAGGCCTGATGCGCAACGGTTTGCGCAAGGCCCAGACCGACCGGGTATTGGAACGCCTGGCCGAAGGGCAACCCCAGGCCATGAAAGACAACGCGGTGACCACCAGCCTGGAACGCACGTTTATCCGTGCAGGCCTCGGCCGGCCAACCGAGCGCCTCGGCCTGTGGCTGACCCTATGGGCCTTTGGCGCCCTGCTGGGGGGGCTCGTGGGCCAGTGGATAGGCTTGTTTGTGATGGTGGCGGCACCGCCCTTGGCACTGCGCCTGTACATCGCCGTACGCTACCAGCGGCGGCTGCGCCGGATGATCGAACAACTCCCGCAATTGCTCGATCACGCCGTACGCAGCCTGAAATCCGGACGCACCCTGGCGGACGCCATCCTGAGCGGAATCGATGCCAGTGACGACCCGTTGAAAAAGTCCATGGGCCGTATCAAGCGCAATGTGCAATTGGGTGTCAGCCTGCCGGAGGCCGCTCATGACTATGCCGAGTTTTATGAACAGGATGAATTGCGCCTGTTTGCCCTGGGCCTCAAGGTCAACCACCGCTACGGCGGCAACGCCAGTGAGCTGCTGGAAAACCTGATCAAGATGATCCGCGAGCGCGACCAGGGCGCACGGCAATTACGCGCCATGACCGGTGAAACCCGGGTGACCGCGCTGGTGCTGGCGGTACTGCCGGTGAGTGTCGCGGGCTACTTCCTGCTCGTTAATCCGACGTACCTGATGGCCATGTGGGATGACCACAGCGGCCAACGCCTGATGCTCGGTGCGTTCGCCTTGCAAGTCATCGGATGCGTGGCGCTGTGGCGCATGTTGCGGAGTATCTGAGATGGCGATACTGATCAGTGCCGTATTGTTTCTTGCCGCATTATCACTGCTGCTGGCGAATATCCTGAGCAGTCGTCGTCAACAACGCGTGGTCGCCCAGCGGCTGCAGGGCGAGCCAGGCCGCAATGACAAAATGAGTGAGTGGTTGCACCAGTTGGGCAGCACCCGGATCGGCCAGCGCACCATCAGCCTCGATAACGAAACCCAAATCCTGCTCAACCGCATGGGCTGGAGAAAAACCAGCCAACGCTCGATGTTCGCCGCTTGCCAGATCGGTTCACCGATAGTTTTGCTGGGGCTGACCGCGATGACACTGGAGCTGTTCTTTCCCGGCACCGAGCATGAGTTTGTGATCTCCCTGCTGGGCCTGATCATCGGCTACCTGCTGCCCAAGCGAATACTGGTGGCACTCGCCAAAAGGCGCCAGGGGAAAATCTCCCGGGAAGTAGCGACCTTCATCCCCCTGGTGCGCATTCTGTTTGAGTCAGGCATGGCCGTGGAGCAGGCGCTGCGGGTCATGGCCTACGACGCGCAAAAGTTGCTGCCGGTACTGACCGCCGAACTGCGCCTGGTGCTGGCACGCGTCGATTCCGGGCTGGAGTTGGGGGAGGAATTGAACAAGGCCAGCCAGATGCTGGACGTCGATGAACTCAGCGACACGTGCCTGATCCTCCAGCAGCTTCTGCATCAGGGCGGCGGGGCGATGAAGTCGCTGCAATCGCTCAAGCAGTTGCTGGATGACCGGCGCCTGACCCGCCTGCAGGAATACATTTCCAAGATGTCCGCCAAAATGTCCGTGGTGATGATGCTGTTCCTGTTTCCCGCATTACTGATCGTATTGGCCGGCCCTGGCTTTATCGCCATCGCCAAAGCCTTCGTGCCTTGAGAGGACATGCAATGAAGACATTGATGGTCGCCTGCAGCCTGTTGTTGTTAAGTGGTTGCGCCAGTAACGGGCAACTGCCGTGGGCGGGTTTCAGCGCGCAGGGCAGTTGTGCCAAGCCCAACTCCAATCAGGAGTTATCGCTGAACCTGGCCGACGACATGGCCAACGAGGGCAAGCTGCACGCCAGCCTGGCCAACCTGCAAAACCTGCCGGACAACCTGCCCCAGGTGCGCCAGCGCCAGGCCAAGGTGTACCGCCTGCTGGGCCGCAGCGAAGCCGAACCGTTGTACCGCAGCCTGCTCGGTACCTGCATGGCTGCCGAAGGCGAGCACGGGCTCGGCCAGCTGGCAGCGGCCAGGGGAGACAACGGCCAGGCCATGGCGCACTTGCAACGCGCGGCCAGGATGTCGCCCACCGATGAGAAAATACGCAACGACCTGGGCGTGGTGTACCTCAATCAACGGCGCGTGGAAGATGCACGCTTCGAATTCCTGACGGCCATGGAGCTCAAGCAGAGCGATCAACTGGCGGCGATCAATCTGGTGACGCTGATGATCTACCAGGACAACTGGGAACAAGCCGCACAAGTGGCCAGCCGCATGGGCCTGAGCCCGGAACAAGTGACGCAAGCCCAGGCCCGGGCGCAGCAACTCAAGGCGCCCGTCTCAACGACGACAGCGCAAAAAGATCAGGTCGCAACCGTAGGCGACGTGCTGCAAGCGCCGGTCAAATAGGTCTCTGAAGGGAGTACACACGATGAAATTCACACTGCTCGCCACGCTGCTGTTCGCCAGCCTGCCGCTGACGGTGCTGGCTATTGAGCCGGGGCCTTCTTCGCCACAGCAAAAACAGACCGAAGGCTGGCTGCAACTGCAGGTCAGTGGCGAACGCGCATCTCCCATCCGGCAGAAGGCCACGCCCGCTGAACGCGACCAGGCCATGCAACGCCTGCTGGACAGTTACAAACACCCTATTCCTGAGTACTACGACCAGAAACTGGGCGGCAACACCCCAGGCAGCAACAACTAATGCGCAGTGACGCGCTGGCGCGCCGCAGAATTGTTCGGCGATAACGCCAGCGCCAACTGGGTTCGGTTGTGCATATGGGTCAGGCGCAGCACTTGGGACACGTAGAGTTTCACGGTGTTTTCAGTGATGCCCAGCTCACAGGCAATCTGGTAGTTGGTCTGGCCCTTGCCTACCAGCCTTGCGACATCCAGTTGGCGGGGCGACAACTGATTGAAGATCGCCGGTATTTCAACCCGGTCAGTGTCGCTGACTTCACCCTCGGCTTCAGTCGACAGGCCGGATTGCGGACTGCTGCGCACCTTGTCGAGGTCATGATAAAGGTCATCGATGGACGCCGAGAGAAACTGCAGCTTCTGGTTCAGGTGCCCCAGGTCGAGATCTTTCTGTCGGTCCTGCAGCGCGACCACCTGGCGTTGCAACCCTTCGAGCAGCTCGCCCAAATTGATCGGCTTCTGGTAGTAATCGGCAATCCCGGCGCGCAAGGCCTTGATCACGTCCTGCTTGTCTGCACGCCCGGTCAGCATGATGGCCTCAAAGACCCGTTGCTTGCCGGCCAGGTGTTGCAGGGCCTGGACCAGTTCGATGCCATCCATCTCGGGCATATGCAGATCGCACAGCACCAGGCCGATCTCGGCATCGTCGCGAAAACGCTCGATGGCTTCCTGGCTGGATGCGCAAGGGACGCAACGGTAACCGTTGCTTTCAAGAAATTCGCAAAGCTCTTCCACGATCAAAGGCTGATCGTCCACCACGAGCACTTTCACTTGAGAGGTAAGCTTGTTCACGCGCTACTCCATGCCTGGCAAGCAAAAGGACCGATGTATCCATTCCGACCATTTTTCCCATACAACTTACCCATAAACGTAGACGTACTTTCCTACTATGTACATAGCGTTACCCTACGTGGCGACTAATGGGATCCAAAACCAGGACAGGCAAAAACCAATCAGTAAAAAAGGCACGAACGGCTGCCTGGCCGAATCTGCCGGATCAAGGTACTGCAAGGTATTCCTAAGCCCTTGATTCATCAGCGGCCACACCCTGGGCGCCAGCAACAGCCAGGCTGCGCTCGCGAGGCCGGCGCCGATAAAAGTGCCCAGTACGTAGAGGTAGTCGGTTGCCAGCCCCAATGCCGCGATCAGCTTCACGTCACCGGCGCCCAGGCGGCCCAGCGCGTACCCCGGCAGGGTGAACAACAACGCCAGGACAAAGGCCACACCGCCCTCGACAGCCGGTGCACCGAGCCAGGTCGTACCGCTCCAGAACAGGTAACCCAACGCCAGCAAGGCTGCGCCGAGGGTCAAACGGTTGGAGACCTGACGTAGACGGATATCTTGCACAGCGCACAGCGCGAGCCAAACGACCAGGACGAGGCTTTGAATCACGTAAAAAAAATCCCTTTTTGCTGAATGATTCTATGCTGATATCAGGTAGTAGTAGTCAGGGTAGACGAGTCATGAAAAAAGGCCTCGCTAAAAAGCAAAAAGGTGCCGCCGCGCTGGAGTTCGCGATGGTCTTCATGATTTTTTTTGCCATTTTTTATGGCCTGGTCAGCTACAGCTTGCCGTTATTGCTGATGCAGTCCTTTACCCAGGCCGCCGCCGAAGGCGTAAGACGTAGCGTCGCGCTGGACCCCGCCACGCCTGGCTACGTCACGGCACTGCCGCTGCAGGCCGTCAGTGCGGCGCAGGCACAACTGGCGTGGATCCCCTCCCAGTTCAAATTCCTTCCCGGGTACGTGACGGCCGTCTACAACTCGTCAGGCGTGTTGACGGTGTACATCAACTACCCGACGTCCAGCCTCCAAAGTGTGCTGCCGTTCCTGGTACTGCCAGGCATCGGTACCGTCCCCGCCCTGCCTCCCATGCTGTCCGCCCAGTCGAGCATGCAGTTTTGACCTCAGGCGATAGACTCTTCGGCCGCCTGCTCGGACGCGGCAACCAGCTGCCTGCTGACGCACCGGCAGCGATCCCGGCAACCGCCGCGTTGTTGTTCTACCTGGACGCCCAGGGCCGCGTAATGGATGTCCATGGCCCGCTTCGCCATCGACTCGAACACCCCGCTGCGCAACAGCAACAGGCACCCTCGCTGCTCGACTACCTCACTGCGGCGAGCCGCCTGGTGATCGAGGGCACGCCCAGCGACTGGCAGGGGCAAAGCCTGGACCTGGAGCTCAAGGGGCTCGCCGGGCAAACCCTGCATACCCGTGGCTGGGTTCAACCCGAAGGCAAGGGCTGGCTCCTGCAATTGCTGGACATTGGCGACCTGATTGCCCATCGCCAACTCACCCAGGTGCGCGAACACAATCAACGGGTGAGCGACCAGATCAGCGAGCAACTGCGGGTCTGCAGCCTGGTGCGCCTGCCCGAAGTACTGCAAGACACTCTGCAGGCTATTTCCCAGCACTGGCACATCCCCTGCGTCGCCATCGCCTTGCTGGATGAGCAGGGCCAGGCGTGGTGCATCGAGGGCTGTTACACCGCCCACGATGCGCCGGTACTCTGGAGCAACGGCCAAGCCCTGGGCTCCAGCCTCGACAGCCTGGGCGGCACGGCGCCAGTGAGCCTGGAGGTAAACCGTGGCCACAGCGAACACCCACGCCTGCAAGGCCTGTTTGGCAATACCGATGGTTTTCTGGTGCCCTACCGCGACGGACTGGGCGTGGGCGCATGGCTGCTGTGCGGGGTGTATCACCGCCAGGAACACACCAGCGACCGTGACTGGTTGCAACTGACCGCCGCCCTCGCGGCACCGCTGCTCGGCCGCCTGCGCGAACTGCGCCATCAACAGCAACTGGAACGCCTCGACGCGCTGCAAGGATTGCTCGGCACCGGCTGGTGGGAGCTGTCCCCACACACTGAAGACCTCGAACTCGCCCCACCGCTGCTGCACACCCTGAGCCAAGGCGAGGCGATCACACAGCTGTCGCTACCCATGTGGCTCAAGCTGATTCACCCTGCCGACCGGGAAGAACTCGCCAGCCGCCTGCAAGACCTGAAGACCCTGGGCAAACCGCTGTCCACCAGTGTGCGCCTGCAACGTGCCGACGCGGCGCTTAACCCCATCTGGTATCGCGTGCAGGGGCAAGCGTTGGGCTCGGGTGAGCATCGCCGCCTGGTGGGCTTCATGCTCGACATCAGCGACATAAAAAACCAGGAGCAACAGGCCGCCGCCGCCCACGCACGCCTGGATAACCTGATCGCCAGTTCCCCGGCTGTGATCTATGTGCAGCGCTACGTCGAGGGCACGCTGCAACCGGTGTTCTTCAGCGACAGTTTGCTGCCGCTGCTTGGCCGCACCCTGGCCGATTTCACCCCGGCGACGCTGAACCAGTGGATCCACCCCGAAGACCGCGACCTCTACTTCGACCGTACCCGCCAACTGCTGCGCGAAGGCAGCGTGCGCAGTCGCTACCGGGTGCTCGACACACAGGGCAATTACCACTGGCTGCTGGATGAAGCCCGGCTGCTGCGCGACGACCTCGGGTTGCCCGTGGAAGCCGTGGGCCTGTGGCTGGATGTGACCGAGACGACCCTGGCGGCGCAACGGATCAAGGAAAGCGAGGAGCGCTATCGAATCCTCGTGGAAGACTCCCCGGCCATGATCTGCCGCTACCTTCCGGACCTGACCCTGACCTTCGGCAACACGCCCCTGGCCAACTACATGGAATGCCTGCCTGGACAGCTGCCGGGCATGAACCTCCGCCAATGGTTGTCGGACGAACAACACGAGGCGTTTGTACTGCGCATCCGCCAGCTCACCCCGGAATTCCCGGTGAGCACCGCCGAAATCAGCCTGCAACTGCCGGGGCGCACACATGCCTGGTGGGTGTGGTCGGACCGGGGCGTGTTCGACGAACAGGGCCAGTTGCAGGAAGTGCAGGCCGTGGGCCGCGACAACACCGAAGTGCGCCGCTCCCAGCAGCAACTGACCCAAAGCGCCAAAATGGCCACCCTCGGCGAAATGGCCACCGGCCTGGCCCATGAGATCAACCAGCCGTTGAATGTGATGCGCATGGCCATCGTCAACGTGCTCAAGCGCTTGAGCAACGGTGATGCACAAATCGACTACCTGACGGAAAAACTCCAGCGTATCGACTCCCAGGTCCAGCGCGCAGCCCGCGTGGTAGACCACATGCGGGTGTTCGGCCGCCGCTCTGAAGTCGAACAACAGCCCTTCAACCCGGCGCAGGCGGTGGAAGGCACCTTGTCGCTGCTCACGGAAGGCCTGCGTGGCAAAGGCATAGAACTGCGGGTGACGCAGACGGACATTGCGGTGCAGGTCAAAGGCTACGTCGACCAGCTGGAGCAGGTGCTGATCAACCTGATGGTCAACGCCCGCGATGCCCTGCTGAGCAAACGCGAGCACGACCGCGACCTGCAACCGTGGATCTCGGTGCAGATCGAACACGACAGCCGTCACGTGCGCATCTGGGTCGAGGACAACGGCGGCGGGATTGACCCGCGGCTGCTGGAGCGGATTTTCGAACCGTTCTTCACCACCAAGCCAATTGGCGTGGGCACCGGCCTGGGGTTATCAGTGAGCTACGGCATTGTCGAGAACATGGGCGGCCGCTTGAGCGTCGCCAACAGTGAACATGGGGCGAAGTTTTGTGTGGAGTTGCCGGTGGTGAGCGAGGTTTAGATCACCAGGTACGCATTACCCGAGTGGCAACTGAGGTTGGCGCCCACGCCGACCTGGTTAAGGTCGACTCCCAGCCCCAGCAACAGGGTATTCACCAACGAATTGATCAAGGGTATCAGCGTGGCATTCAGCACGTTGAGCAGCAGCGTGGTCACACCACTCAACACGGATCCTAGCCCACCGATCAGGTTGCCCAGCACGTTCGCGTTGCCGGGGGTAGGCCCGTACATATTCAGGTTAAGCCCGGCCGTCACGCCGTTCACCGGATCGGTCAGGCCGCTGACGATATTGGTCGTGCTGTAGCTGGAGTAATACGGCGGCTGGGAAATCTCCGGCAAATTCGGCGATTGGTAGGTGTAGGGAATGTTGTAAGCACCGCCTACCTGAATATTGGCCGACAATCCCAAACCACCGCCTACGCCCGTGACCACCGGATTGCAGAACACAATTAACGTGCAGGTCTTCGTACCGATATCGACGATCTTCAGCGGCGTCACCACCACCGTAGGGGGTGTAGGGCCAGTGCCGAAAACGCTGCTGCTGGCAATCTGGCCCATCCGCAGATTGACCAGTGATGTGTTGGTGGCCGTGGTCAGGGTTTTACTGGTCGGGCTGGCGCAGCTGTAACCGGTGACCCAACTGGCGGCACTCGCCGCATCCAGCTCGATATCGATACCCACCGGCGGCGGCAGCACTTGCAACACCGGCGACGTACACGAGACCGCGCAGGTCAACGAATTGATCACCCCGACCAGGTTCAGGCTGAGCAGCGCATCCAGGGTGCCCAGCAACGGGCTCGCCAACCCGTTCACCGCGTTCGTCAGCGTGGAGACGGTGTTGAGTATCGGCAGGTTAACCGACAGCTTCGTGCGTAACTGAGCCGTCTGGACGTAAATCCGGTTTGGGCCGGTCATAGGATTCTGCCCGGGCGCCGTGGCAAGCGCCGGGTTACCGATGGCCGATAGTTGTGGCGGCTGCAACACCTGGACGCTGGCGGTGATTTGCGCCACCCCCGGCAAGTTGATGGGAAAACTGGCCACCAGGCCGTTTTGCTTGTTGGCCAATTGCACGAACCCCTGAATCAGGTCGAACACCCGCATGTTGACCGCCAGGGCGGCGACGCTGGCACCACTCTCCACCGACAGCACATTGCCCAGCACCACCGTGGTCGCCCCCGCTGCGACTTTAAGGGCCTGCAGGCTGGCAATGGTCGCGGTGGCCGACAATGTATGCGTGGGGTCCAGCACATTGATTGCCGACTGAATCAGTTGGCCAACCGCGATGGTGTTGCCCAGTACCTGTGTATAACCACCGGCCGTCAGCCCCAGGTCGAGCTTCAGTTGGTTCAGGTAACTCAGCAAAGAAATGTTGGTGTTGATCAGGCCGTTCCAGCCCGCCACCGAGAGGTTCACGGCGCCGCCCAACAATCCGCCGGTCAGCGCGTTAAGCAGGGGCGCGTTATTCGTATCCACCACCAACGCCGTGCTGCGAATGGTCAATGACGCCAGCGGTGGCCCCAATGCGGCGACCGCCACTGCACTCACCGTCGTCTGTGCGGCCACCGCGGTACCGTTGACCATATTCCATATGCCGCCGGCAACGCTGGTCGCCACGGTCTCGGAGGCCACCACCTGGATCGCATCGTTTTGGCTGGCGTTGGCGCTGAAGACCCGCTGATTGCTGGCATTGGTCACCAACGTGCCGCAGGTGACCACCAGTGCCCGGGTGTTGGCGACTATCGTGAAGCCATTGCGCGTGGCGTTCTGCGTGGCGTAATCGTTGGCCGTGGTGCTCGATGCGCATTGCCCGCCACGATTGGCAGCTTCCAGGGCTGCCGTATCGGCCACGGACTGCAACTTGCGCTTTTCCACGTACAGGCGGCTGCTGTCGATGACCAGCAACAGGAATAGCAAGGCCATCCCCAGGGTCAGGGCCGCCATCAGGCCAATCGCACCGCGTTGCCTTGCAGGCCCGCCCTGGCGACCGGAACGAAGTCGAAGAGACATCGAGCACTCCTTTGCCGGCACACTGCCGAGCGCTTACTCTCCTGTGTTGCTTGGGAGTGTAGTCAAGAGCGGCGGGGGCTGCAGGCCAGTCGCCATAGATCGACGACTGGCGGAGGGCTGATCAGGCGATCAATGCGGCGGGTAGTTGGAAAGCACCTTGGTCACCGTGGCACGAATAGCGGCACTGCGGTCTTGGGGTTCAGGCGAGCTGGCGAGGATCTGCTCATCGCTGCCACGCCACACCAGCTTGCCATCCTTGCCGTCGAGCAAGTCAATCTGGATGGTCGCGACCTTGTAGGTGATGTTGCGGGTTTCGTTATACATCGGCGCGCCCCAGTAACCATTCCACGGGCCGCCCCAGGCGCCGCCGTAATTGGTGGTGACTTGTTGCTGGCGGTCTTCGACGATCAGGTAGGTCTGTACATTCAGGTCAGCTTTGGTGCCCGGCGCCGCAGGGCGCAGGCCACGCTGGTCGAGCTGCTCGCCCACGGCCTGGCGGATGCGTTGTTCGGTGAGGTCACTCTTGATCCGCGGGTCATCCGGGCGGTATTGCAGCGCGGGTTCTTTCCAGCTCCAGCTGCGGTAGGCGCCAAAGTCCCGGCTGGCGTCGAAATCATGGTTGACCTGGCTGGTCTGGCAACCGCCCAGCAACACAACAACAGCAAGTGCAGCAATACGACGAAGCATGGTTTTTCTCCAAAAGACAATCCGGGCCTGAGATGAGAATAGCTGCTAACTGGGTGGGTAGGCAGTCATTGCCTTTTGCATCGCCTCACGCAGCGAGTCGGCGCGCTCGCTGAGGCTGCCCTGGCTCGTGGTTTCGGCGCTGGTGCTCCATACCGGCTGGCGGGTGCGCGCGTCGAACAGGCTGATGCGCGCCACGGCCACCGTCACTTCATAAGTGCGTACCACCGGCACCGTGTTGTACATGCCGTAGCCGTTGCCGTAGCGGTTATAGCCGCCGTAACCGTAGCCATAGTCGTCCTGGACCTGGCGCAGGCGTTTTTCCAGGCGCACGTCGGCGCTTACCAGCAGGTCGGGGGCGCGGTTGTCATGCAAGGGGCGCAGGCCGCGCTGGTCGAGGGCGCCGCTGACCGCCTCGGCAATCTGCGCCGAATCCGCCCAGGCCGAGCCTGCCGGCAGCTGGTTGTTGAGCCAGGCCCAACTGCGGTAGGCGCCGTAGTCGCGCACCGGCGCCGGGTAGGCGCTGGCATCAAAGGTGTTGGCCGCCTGGGCAGGCGCCGGCGGCATCGGGGCAGACGCCGCCACATACGGGTTGGGGCTTTGGCAACCCGCCAGGCCCAGGCCCAGCAGGATCAGTCCAAGACAGCGCTTCATTTCGACCTCCGCAGACTGGGCCGCTTAAACCGGACGGCAGATCCAGTGCAAATAACGCCCAAGTCCGGCAAAGCTTGGGTGACGACGGTGTGCGAGCTCCATCTCCAACAAATCCTGCAACTCGGCGCGGGCCTGGAATTCCACCGGCATATAGTCGTGGAACACCCGCACGCCACTTTGGGTTTCGACCTGCCACAGGCCCTCTAGTTGCGTCGCCAACTCCCGTGGGTCCAGGGGTTGTTGCGGCGTGAGGCTCTGCTTTTCGCCGGCCATGTCGTTCTTGCGCATTTTGCGGAAGTGGCCTTTGAGCAGGTTGCGGTAAATCAAGGCGTCGCGGTTATAGAAAGCCAGCGACAGCCAGCCACCGGGCGCGGTCAACTGGTGCAGCACCGGCAGGATCGCATGGGGTTCGGCCAGCCATTCCAGCACGGCGTGGCACAGCACCAGGTCATAGGGTTCGGTGAGCTGGCCCAGCAGGTCCTGCCAGGGTGCCTGAATGAAGGTGGCGGTCTGCCCGGCTTCGGCGAAACGCTGGCGAGCGCCCTCAAGCATCGGCTCGGCGGGTTCGGCCAGGGTTACATCATGGCCGCGCTCGGCCAGCCACAGCGACATATGGCCCAGCCCCGCGCCGATATCCAGTACCCGCAACGGGCGGTCCGGCAGCGCTTCGATCAAATCGGCTTGCAGCACCGCCAGGCGAATCGCGCCCTTGGCACCGCCGTAGATCTTCTCGGCAAAGCGGGTGGCCAACTGGTCGAAATGACGGTCGCTCATTTGGCAAACCGCCGTTCGCTGTCGGCCAGCTTGGCCTGTACCACCTGATCCATGTCCAACCCCAATTCACTGCACAACAGCAGCAGGTACAGCACGATGTCACCGACTTCCTGGCCGGCATGGGCGAGTTTGTCGGCGGGCAACTGGCGCGACTGGTCTTCGCTCAACCACTGGAATATCTCCACCAGCTCGGCCATTTCAACGCTGGCAGCCATCGCCAGGTTCTTGGGGCTGTGGAACTGCTTCCAGTCGTTGGTATCGCGGATGCGGTGCAGGCGTTCGGTGAGGTGATCGAGGTTCATGGGGGGCTCCTGAAGGTGTATAGCTTCGGGCGCAAGCCGCGCGAAGGCAAGTGAATCCCTGCGGCCCGTAAACCTCTATGCTAGAAGGGAACTAGCTTGGGCCAATAACGAACAAAGGCTCAGGTTCGGCAGCTACGCCCACCGTCTTATCAGGACACACACATGCAAACAGACTTTTTCGGATGGCTGGGTCTCAAGATCGGCCAGATCATCCACTTTATCGTCGAGTTGTTCAGCGGGCTGTTCAATACCCTGTCCCACGCGGGCGGCGACTTTGTCGACGGGCTGTCCAGATCCTTGGGGATGGACACCTCGATCATCAGCATCCTCATGCTGATTATCGGCTTGATGCTGTTGTACTCGGCGGTGCGCGCGTTTATGCGGGCTTCGATCATCATGGGGATTATCTGGTTGATGCTCGGGCTGTGGGTGCTCAGTTGGGTGGTGCATTAATAAAGGGCCAGCAGGGTAAATCCCTTTAATTTGAGGGACGTTTCCGAGACAATCTTTCGGCCTTGTGCCTGTTGGGATGGGTGGCTAGTCTTCGGCCCTTCACTGCATATCAGTGATCGGGTTTAGTCGCCCGGAATTAGTGAGCGCAAGTTGTCGCCATGCTTCATGGCGGCTGTGCGCAGGGCACCTTCGGGTGCGCCGGGTTCCACTAGCCGGTCGACTAACCTGCGTACAGCCGCCACCCTCGTTTAGTCGCGCGGGTGTCAGCTCCTTACCTTCTAGTGGAGTTACACCATGCATAAGCTCGTCCCCGATCCACCCAGCGACCTCCTCAACGACCGCGCCGCCTTCAATCGCGCCCTCGAACATTACCTGCCATCCCAAGGCTTCCACACCATCAACGAAGACCTGAGCTTCGAAGATTCCCTGCTCTACACCGCCAGCCTGCTCAGCAGCGCCTCGGCGACTGCGCTTGATTGCGGCGAGCTGCTGGAAAGCCCGCAGCGCGCGAAGATCCTGGCGGTTTGGCACTTGCTGGAAATTGCCAAGACCACCGTCGACCGCTCCATCGAATGCCTGCACCCGCGCAAAACCTGACACTACGCGTTCAAAAATGTGGGAGCGGGCTTGCTCGCGAAAGCGGTGGATCAGCCAATACATCCGGCGACTGACACACCGCTTTCGCGAGCAAGCCCGCTCCCACATTGGCCCTGCGGCGCAGCTAATGGACAGTTACACTACCGCTCCCCAAAGGAGCCCGCATGACTTCCCTGCTAACCGACTGGCGCGACCGCCCCACCCACCGCCGCGTGTGGGCCCTCGCCGCGCCGATGATCCTGTCGAACATCTCCGTACCACTGGTAGCGCTGGTGGACAGCATGGTCATCGGCCACCTGCCCCACGCCCACCAACTCGGCGCCGTGGCCGTTGGCGCCAGCCTGTACACCTTCCTCGCCTGGGCCATGGGTTTCCTGCGCATGGGCTCCACCGGCTTTGCCGCCCAGGCCGCCGGGCGCGGTGACGGGGCCGCGCTGCGGCAGATTCTGTTGCAGGGGCTGTTGCTGGCGCTGGGCCTGGCCATAGTGCTCGGCAGCATCGGCATTCCGTTAAGCGGCCTGGTGCTGGACTGGATGCAGCCCTCGCCCGAACTGAACCAGCTGACCCGCGAATTCTTCCACACCCGGCTCTTCGGCCTGCCCGCAGCGCTGGCCAGCTATGCGCTGGTGGGCTGGTTCCTTGGCACCCAGAACGCCCGCGCGCCGCTGGCGATTCTGCTGACCACCAACCTCGTGAACATCGCGCTCAACCTGTGGTTCGTGCTGGGTCTGGATTGGGGTGTGGTCGGCTCGGCCCGCGCCTCGGTGATCGCCGAATGGACCGGCGCCCTCCTCGGCCTGGCCCTCACCCAAAAAGCCCTGCGCGCCTACCCTGGCCATATCGCCTGGGCCGCGCTCAAGCTGTGGCAAAGCTGGCGCCCACTGCTGGCGGTGAACCGCGATATCTTCATCCGCAGCCTGGCCCTGCAATCGGTGTTTTTCATGATCACCGTACAAGGCGCTCGCTTGGGGGATGCCACGGTGGCGGCGAATGCGCTGCTGCTCAATGGTCTGTTGCTGACGGCCCACGCCCTGGACGGACTGGCCCACGCCGTGGAAGCCTTGTGCGGCCACGCCATCGGCGCCCACGACCGCCAGGCCTTGCGCCGCTCGCTGGTGGTGGCCTGTGGTTGGTCGTTGCTGGCGAGTATCGGCTTCGCGATCCTGTTCGCCGTGTTCGGCCACCTGTTTATCGCCATGCAAACCGACATCCCGAGCGTGCGCGAAACCGCCGACATCTACCTGCCCTACCTCGCCGTACTGCCGTTGATCGCCGTGTGGAGCTACCTGCTGGACGGCCTGTTCATCGGCGCCACCCGCGCCCGGGAAATGCGCAACGGCATGCTGCTGACGGTGGTGATTGTGCTGCCCTTCGCCTGGGCCTTGCAGGGCCTTGGCAACCACGGATTGTGGATAACCTTCCTGCTGTTCATGGCCCTGCGCAGCCTGACGCTGTGGGCAATTGCCTGGCGCCTGAACAAGCAGGACCGCTGGCTTACTGGCCCGGCGTGAACGTGATAAACGCCGTGACCCGGTCCAGCACGGGCGCCAGCCAGCGCAGCGGCCGGGACATCGACGCCACCAATGTGGCGTGGCTGGTCTTGGTGAAGTAGAACTCCTCCACCGGCACACCCGCCGCTCGCAGCTTTTTCGCCAACCCGCCGGTGTTGCGCTTGGGGTTGACCAGGTTGTCGTCCACCGAAGCAATCAACAGGCTGGGGGGTGCGCTTTGGCTCACGTGGTTGATGGGTTGGGAATCGGGCGGCGAGTCCGGGTAGAAGAACACCGGGCGCACATCGCGGTTTTCAATCGGCAGAAAGTCATACGGCCCGGCGAGGCCGATCCATCCCTTGAAGACTGACGGCGACAGGCCAACCCCGGCCAGCCACTGCGGGTCCAGCGCCAGCATTGCGGCGTTGTACGCACCGGAACTGTGGCCCATCACATACAGCTTGCGGGGATCGCCGCCGTATTCGGCACTGTGCTGATACGCCCACGCGACTGCTTGGGCGCCGTCCTGCAAAAACAGTGGGTAGCGCACTTGCGGGTAAAGCCGGTAGTCGGCGATCACCACCACGATGCCGCGCGAGGCCAGGGCTTCGCCGACGAAACCGTAGTCATCCTTGGAGCCGCTGTTCCAGCTGCCGCCATAGAAAAACACCACGACGGGCGCGTCGGGCAAGGCGGTGACGGGGCGGTAGATATCGAGTTTCTGGCGGGGGTCATCGCCGTAGGCGAGGGAGGAGGTTTTGGTGAAGGTGCTGGTGGGGGTGAGTGCGTTGAGCACTTTGATCGGGGAGCAGGCTGCGAGCAGCGTCGCGATGGCCAGGGTGAACACTTGCAGGAGCTTTTTCGACATTATTCAGGCCCTATAAAAACTGCAGGACTTGCGGCGATCCAGTGTGGGAGCGGGCTTGCTCGCGAAGGCGGTGTATCAGTCTGCACATGTATCGACTGACACACCGCCTTCGCGAGCAAGCCCGCTCCCACACTGGATCTCTGTCACATTGAGATCTTTGTCAGCCTGGAAGCGGTGTGCTTAAGAGGACAGGTACGACGAACGCGTCAAACCAAGACGCAACGCATCCAGGAACTGAGTCCGCTCCGCCGCCGTGATCTTCGCGCTGGCGCACTTGTCACGGTAATGAGTCATCAACTCCTCCGGCGACAAGTGCACGTAGCGCAGCATGTCTTCGATGGTGTCGTGGGTCTCGATCCCGGCGCTGTACACCGAACCGTCGTCACGCTGGTAGATGTTCACCGAGTCGGTGTCACCGAACAGGTTGTGCATGTCGCCGAGAATTTCCTGGTAGGCACCCACCAGGAAGATCCCCAGCAGGTAGTCCTCGCCTTCTTTCACAGCGTGCACCGGCAAGCTGGTCTCGATGCTCTGCTCGTCGACGTATTGCTTGATCTTGCCGTCGGAGTCGCAGGTCAAATCCTGCAGCACCGCACGGCGCAGCGGCTCTTCGTCGAGGCGATGCAGCGGCAATATCGGCAGCACCTGGCCGATCGCCCAGGTGTCCGGCAGGCTCTGGAAGACCGAGAAGTTGCAGATGTATTTGTCGGCCAGCTTGTCGTTGAGTTCGTCCAGCACCTGGCGGTGGGAACGCTGGCGGGCTTTCAGCGAGTCGTGCAGGCGGCGGCAGACGGCGAAGTAGCATTGTTCAGCCAGGGCCTTCTCGGCCAGGGTGATCTTGCCGTCGGCGTACTGGGTTGCCACGTCGCTCATGTAGTGAGTGGCGCGCCAGTAGGTTTCGGTGACCATTTCAATGTCGGTCGGGCCCAGCAGGTCCACCAGCCATTGCACGGTTTCCGGCAGGCTTTCCTTGTTTTCGATCAGCGGCACGTCGTCGTTGTGCTTCTCGACGTCGGTGACTTGCACCACCAGCATGGCGTGGTGGGCGGTCAGGGAACGGCCGCTCTCGGAGAAGATGTTCGGGTGCGGCAGGCTCTGCGCGTCGCAGAATTCCTTGAGCATGCCCACGACCACGCCGGCGTAGTCGTCCATGTCGTAGTTGATCGAGCTGGCGTTACGCGAGTGGGTACCGTCGTAGTCCACGCCCAGGCCGCCGCCCACGTCGATGTGGTCTACCGGCAGGCCGAGGTTGCGCAGTTCGCCGTAGTAACGAATGGCTTCCTTGAACCCGTGCTGGTAGTCGGCCAGGTTGGCGATCTGCGAACCCATGTGGAAGTGCAGCAGGCGGATGCCCTGGTCCAGGCCCGCCGCGCGGAAGCGCTCGACCACCGACAACAATTGCGCCGCCGACAGACCGAATTTGGATTTCTCGCCACCGGTGTCTGCCCACTTGCTCGACGCCAGGGACGACAGGCGCACCCGCAGGCCCACCTGTGGCTTGACCTTGAGGTTGGCGGCTTCTTCGATCACCAGGCCGACTTCGGATTCTTTCTCGATCACGATGAACACGTTGTGGCCCAGCTTCTGGCCCATCAGCGCGAGGCGGATGAACTCACGGTCCTTGTAACCGTTGCAGACGATGGTGCCGCCTTTCGGGGCCAGGGCCAGCACGGCCAGCAGCTCGGGCTTGGAGCCGGCTTCCAGGCCAATGGACACGTCCTGGGTGGCGATGATGTTCTCGATCACCGCTTCCTGCTGGTTCACCTTGATCGGGTACAGCGCGGTGTATTTGCTCTGGTATTCCAGGCGCTCGATATTGGAGTCGAACGCGCCGGTCAGCTGGCGCACGCGGTCTTGCAGGATGTCGGGGAAGCGCACCAGCAACGGCAGGGACAGGCCGCTTTTGCGCAGCTCGTCGACTTGCTCGTACAGGTCCACAGGCGTGCTGTTCGGGCCGTTCGGACGGACTTCAACGCGACCGGCATCATTGATCGCGAAATACCCGGCCCCCCAATGGCGAATCCCGTAAACACTGCGGCTGTCCGCAACTGTCCATTGGCTGCCATCGTCTTTGCGTGTGCGTCGTACGGACATCGAAGTCCCCTATAAATGAAGTCGAAGTGCACCGGCCTGATCAGAGGCTGGCGCAGTCTAAAGAATGAAAATGACGATTTGCCTGTGAGAGGGGTAGACCCCACTTGCAGGACAGAGTTTAGACACCGGTCAGGAACAGGCTCTGTGAAAACCATGGGGACGACAGTTCGCGTTCAGCCAGCGGGCTATCGGGGTGGTTTTCACAGAGGCTGCTAGCCGCCGGATTTCTTCGCCTTGTAACCCAGCTTGATCAGCTCGGCCAACAGCAACTCGACGTGGTCGCCCTGGATCTCGATCACGCCGTCTTTCAGGGCGCCACCGGTGCCACAGCGCTTTTTCAGCGTGGTGGCCAGTTCCTTCAAGGCTTCTTCGGCCAGGGGCACACCAGTGATGGTGGTCACTGTCTTGCCGCCACGGCCCTTGCTCTCGCGACGAACGCGGGCAATACCATCGCCTTCGGGAATCAGGGTTGTTTTGCAGGTACAAGCGTCCACGGGCTGGCGACAGTCCGGGCAGTGTCGACCTGCGTCGGTGGAAAATACCAGGCCACCAAGGGCGGCGAAGGATGCGGCTTTTTTGGCCACCGGCAATCCTCTTGGGAGGACAAAGACTGATCGATGGGGTCATCGACCGCGAAGCCCCACTCAGGCAGGGGCAGCGCTACTGAGCCGCCGATGTTCAAACCACTGTAGGAGCGAGCTTGCTCGCGAAGGTCGTCAACGATAACGCGGGCCTTCAGACAGCACGCGTCGTGCTTACGTTTTTCGCGAGCAAGCTCGCTCCTACAGGGTGGAACAACAGCGGTTCAGCCTGAAAAGTCGCGCAGTGTAACGGCAAAAACGCCCCTTGCTAAGAGCCAAATCGCGCCAATTTATGCAACTTTAGCGACGCAGGGCCAAATAACGACGCAACCCTTCCTGGGCATCCGGGCAATAGGGCTTTTGCTCGGCCTCCTGAAGCACCGTCGCCAGGGGCAGAAAGCGCGCCTCCATGACTTCTTCCGGCTGGATTCGCAGCGGCCCGTCCCACACGGCCGAGAACGAGGTGCACCAGAGCCGGCTGTCGCCGTCTTCGAAGTAGAAGTGATCGTGGGCGGTCAGTTCGACGCCGCTGACACCCAGCTCCTCTTCCAGCTCACGGGCCGCCGACTCGGCATAGGACTCGTGGGCCGCCACCATTCCGCCCGCCGCCGTGTCCCAGAAACCCGGGTACATGGCTTTGCTCAGGGTGCGCCGGTGCACACACAGCTCACCGGCCGAGTTGAACAGGAAAATAAAGGTGCAGCGCCCGATCAGCCCGCGCCGGCGCAGATCGGAACGTACGAGGCTGCCGAGCAGGTTGTCCTGCTCGTCGACCCAGGCAATCAGTTCGGCGTCGGAGGCGGCGCGGTGCGCTGCCTCCCTGGTGGAAGCGTCCATCATCAACCCTGGTTCAGGAGCTGACGCAGGTCGATCACTGCAGCGTTGGCCCGGGAAATATAGTTGGCCATGACCAGCGAATGGTTGGCCAGGATGCCAAAGCCACTGCCGTTGAGAATCATCGGGCTCCATACCGGCTCTTGCGAAGCTTCCAGCTCACGAATGATCTGGCGCACGCTGACGGTGGCGTTCTTCTTGGCCAGCACATCGGCGAAGTCGACTTCAATGGCGCGCAGCAGGTGCGACAGGGCCCAGGCCTGGCCGCGGGCTTCGTAGAACACGTTGTCGATCTGCATCCACGGGGTTTCCACCACTTCTTCGTCGACCTGCGGCACTTCACCCGGCGCCAGCGCTTCGGTTTTCAGCGCGGTGTTGAGCTTGACCCGGCCCACACTGGCCGACAGCCGTTGCGACAGCGAACCCAGGCGAGTCGCCACATCACCCAGCCAGTTGTTGAGGTTGTCGGCACGTGCATAGAACAGCGCGCCTTTTTGATTCGGGTCGGACAAGCGCGCTTCGTAGCGGCTCAGGGAATTGATGCCTTCCTGGTATTCCGACTCGCTGGACGGCAGCACCCAGCTCTTGTTGTCGAAGTTGAAGCGCGGTTCGGCCTTGGCCAGGTCTGCGTCTTCCGCCGACTGCGACTGGGAGCGGGCGAAGTCCTTGCGCAGGGCACGGGTCAGGTCACGCACCTGCACCAGTACGCCGTACTCCCAGCTCGGCATGTTGTCCATCCACAGGCCCGGCGGGAAACGGTCGTTGGAAATGTAGCCACCCGGCTTGTTCAGCAGGGTGCCCACCACCGTCTTGAGGGTTTCGACGGTGGTAAAGCCCACCACCATCTGCTTGCCATCCTTCTCGGCGGCAATTTGCGCATTCTGCTGGACCGGGAACAACGCAGGCTCTTCGCTCCAGTACCAACCCAGGGCACCGGTGACCAACAGGTACAACGCAACCAGCGAGAGCAACGCGCGGCTCATCAGCAGGTTACGGAAATAGCTGCGGGGGGCCGACTTGGTTTCAGGGGCCGGGCCCTTTGCACTGCCTGCGCGGTTTTTCCAGTCCAGCATGGCGATATCCTTTCAATCACTTGAGTTCAATAGCTACGACCACAACCCTGCCCCATCGTGCCGAGCAGTGCGGCGCTTTTAGCCAGGGTGGCGCGAGTACGCGGTTCGACTATAAAGGATGCACGCTGTTTACGCCCGCGCGACTGCATGGTCGATAAATGAATCTCTGCGACCTTGCAGTTAATTGACGTATGACACTCGTGCAACGGAAAAGAGGTGCTAGCATAGAGCCATCAGTTCGACCTCAGCATGCAGCCTAACTAGTAGTCAGGATATGACCGAGCCAGAAGACCCCAGCCGTGAGCGTCTCAAGCACCATTTTGCCCAGCGGGTAATTCATCAGGCACGTCAAATTCTTGAGATCTGGCAGCGCCTGCAACGCAGCGAATGGTCGACCACTGACTTGTCCGAGCTCAGTGAGGCCAACCTGCGCCTGCTGCGTTTTGCCGAGCGCTTCGAGCAGCCGGAACACGGCCAGCTGGCGCACCAGATCGGCGCTTCACTCAAGGCGGTGGACGACAACCGCGGCCGCCTGAGCAGCCACCTGATCACCGAACTCAACCGTTTGATGCAGCGCCTGTCGCGCACCGGGCTGCGCCAGGGCGACCAGCTGGAACAAACCCTGCTGCCGCCGATGCGCAAGCCGATCTACGTGATGTTGGCCGATCACGACCGCGCCGACCGCCTGGCCAAGCAGCTGGAATTTTTCGGCTTGAGCGCCCAGTCCCTCGACAGCGTGGCGGCGTTTCGCTCATCCATGGCCGAGCGCTTGCCGGCGGCCATTGTGATGGATGTGGATTTCTGCGGCGCCGGCCTCGGCCTGAAGCTCGCCGCCGAAGCCCAGGAAGGCCTGGAGCAGAAGCTGCCACTGCTGTTTTTCAGCCTGCACGAAACCGACACCCCCACCCGCCTGGCCGCCGTGCGCGCCGGCGGCCAGGAGTTCCTCACTGGAACCCTGGAGGCGTCGAGCCTGCTGGAAAAAATCGAAGTACTGACCTGCGTCGCCCAGTACGAACCTTATAAAGTGCTGATCATCGACGACTCGCGGGCCCAGGCGATGCACACCGAGCGCCTGCTCAACAGCGCCGGCATCGTCACCCGCACCCTGATCGAACCGATCCAGGCCATGGCCGAGCTGGCGGACTTCCAGCCCGACCTGATCATCCTCGACATGTATATGCCGGCCTGCACCGGTACCGAGCTGGCCAAGGTGATCCGTCACAATGACCGCTACGTCAGCGTGCCGATCATCTACCTCTCGGCCGAAGACGACCTGGACAAGCAACTGGACGCCATGAGCGAAGGCGGCGACGACTTCCTCACCAAGCCGATCAAGCCGCGGCACCTGATCACCACCGTACGCAACCGCGCCGCGCGGGCACGCAACCTCAAGGCGCGGATGGTGCGCGACAGCCTCACCGGGCTGTACAACCACACCCACATCCTGCAACTGCTCGAAGACTGCAGCTTCCGCGCGCGCCGCGAGAGCAAGCCACTGAGTTTTGCGATGCTCGACATCGACCACTTCAAGCGGGTCAACGACAGCCACGGCCACCCCATGGGCGACCGGGTGATCAAGAGCCTCGCGCTGTTTCTCAAGCAGCGCCTGCGCAAGACCGACTATATAGGCCGTTACGGCGGCGAAGAATTTGCCATCGTGATGCCCGACACCGACCTCGACAGGGCTTGCCAAGTACTTGACGAGATTCGCGGGCGCTTCGCCGAGATTCACTATCCCGCCCAGCCCCAGGATTTGTGGTGCACGTTCAGTGCCGGCGTGGTGGAGCTGTGTGATGGCTCCGACAGCCTGATGATGGCGGCCCAGGCCGACGAGGCGCTGTACCGCGCCAAGGATGCCGGGCGTAACCGGGTGATGTCGGCGCGTGCATCAAAGCAAAGTGCCACCTTTTCACCGGAATCCACCGAATCCGTCATAACTCTGTAATGGAAACGCAATAACTTCAGGCACTTACTTCTGCTGTCGGTTGAAACCACGCATGCGCCTGAAGCTGCTGACGAATCTGAACACCCTCCTTCTGGTCGCCGTTTGCCTGGCCCTGGGCGCTACGCTCTGGTGGTCGCAACGTGCCCTGGAACGGCCTTACCTGCTGATGGAGCGCTACCTTGGCCTGTCGCAGACGTTCCAGAACCAGGCCGCGCGCAATATCGACGATTACCTCGCCAGCGGCGACGCCCTGCGCCTGAGCGGCGCCAGCCAGAGCCTGGAAAACCTGTTGCAGCAGCTGGATGAGTTACCCGCAGAGCTGGCGCAAAACCTGCGTCCCAGCCTTGCCGACCTGGACACCTTCGGCAAGACCGACCTGCTGGCCGCCGGTAAGCTGGCCGGCGACCCGCAAGCCCTGTTGCTGCAAGCCGAACGCGAACTCGGTGCCAACCTGGAGCAACTGAACCAGTACGCCAGCGGCGTCAGTACGCCCGAGGCGGCGCGCTATCTGCCGCCGTTGCTCGCTGCGTCCCAGCACCTGGCGAAACTCTCCCTGGCCCGGGAAAAGCTGGTGAGCAGCGGGCGCAGCGAACTGGCTGACGATGTGGAGCGCGAAGTCAGTAATATCCGCAGCCAGGCTGACGTGCTGGGGCAGCTGCCATTACTGGGGGTGACCGCCAGCAGCGAGTCCAGTACCGACGATTTCTCGGCCATGATGGGCCTGGAAAACACTGAAAAAACCGTGGCCCAGGACACCGGCGTCGACCTCAAGCGCGAACTCAACAGCCTGCTGACCCGCTACCCCGCCGAGCTGAAACGCACCCGCGAGCAAATCCAGCAACGCACCGAACTGGCCACCGCCACCCACCTGAAAATCAACGCCGTGCAGCAAGCCATCGCCGGGCTGGAGCCTGTGGTGCGCGCCCAGCACGCGCAGATCCAGGGCGAAGTGCGGCTGATGCAAGGCGTCATGATCGGCCTGATTTTGTTGATCGCGCTGTTGATCGACACCTTGCAACGGCGCCTGGCGCGGGTGCTGACCAACCTGGCGCCCGCCTTGTCCACCTGGGCCGAAGGCGACTTCAGCCAGCACATTGCCTTGGGCAAGACCAACCGCGAACTGCACGATATCGAGGAGTCCCTGAATCGCCTGCGTGCTTATCTGGTGGACCTGGTGGGCACCATCCGCGGCAACGCCGAGCAAGTGGCCGGCAGCAGCAGCGCCCTGGCGGAATTGAGCAGCGGCATGCACGACGGGGCCGAGCGCCAGGCCGGTGACACCGCGCAGATTCGCGATTCCCTGGGCGAACTGGAAGCCACGATCCAGCAGGTTGCCGGCGACGCCAGCCAGGCCGCCCAGGCCAGCCGCAGTGCAGGCCAAGCCGTGGAACAGGGCCAACGGGTGATCGGCCTGAGCCTGACCGGATTGCACGCCTTGGTCGGCGAAGTGCAGATCAATGCGCAGATGATCGAGAAACTCGCCGAGGAATCCGCAACCATCGGCGGCGTACTCACGGTGATTCGCTCGATTGCCGACCAGACCAACCTGCTGGCGCTGAACGCCGCCATCGAAGCCGCCCGGGCCGGTGAAGCCGGGCGCGGGTTCGCCGTGGTGGCCGATGAGGTGCGCACCCTGGCCCAGCGCACCGCTGGCGCCACCGCCGAAATCCAGCACCTGATCGTCGGCCTGCAAACCGCCGCCCGGCAATCGGTGGAAGGCATGCGTGCCCAGGTCGAACACGCCGAGGCCACTGCCGAACAAGCCCAGGCGGCTGACGGCGCGCTGGATGAAATCGTCGGGGCGATCCAGACCATTTCCGACACCGCCGTGCGGATCGCCGATGTGACGGCCCAGCAAAGTGGCGCCGTGAGTGAAATCCGCGATAACAGCGAGCGGATTCACCAGCTGGGCGAGGACAACTTGCTGCGAATTGGCCAGGGACGCCGCCAGGGCGAGCACTTATTGGTACTAGGCGGGCAACTCAACACCGCCGTGCAGGCATTCCGCGTCTGACCGGCTCTCCCGTCTTATGAAGATCAAAATGTGGGAGCGGGCTTGCTCGCGAAGGCGGCGCACCCGTCAACGCATGTGGCGGCTGAACCACCGCCATCGCAGGCAAGCCAGCTCCCACACTGACCGGATTCAGCCTTGCGGTCACATATTTTGCGCAATCCTCGCTAATCGTGCTGCCTACTGCATAGAACTGGACAGTCACAAAGCCTTTGCGGCATAGTCGCCGGGTTCTACCGTGCCCACATCAATAACAAGGAACAGCCGATGGCGACCTTACTGGTTCTTCACGGACCCAACCTGAACCTGCTCGGCACCCGCGAACCGGGCGTCTACGGGGCAGTGACCCTCGAACAGATCAACCTCGATCTGGAACGACGGGCACGTGATGCGGGCCACCATTTGCTCTACCTGCAAAGCAATGCCGAGTACGAACTGATTGATCGCATCCATGCCGCGCGCAGCGAAGGCGTGGACTTTATCCTGATCAATCCCGCCGCTTTTACGCACACAAGCGTTGCATTACGTGACGCGCTGCTGGCGGTGAGCATCCCATTCATCGAAGTGCATTTATCGAACGTGCACAAACGCGAACCTTTCCGCCATCACTCTTACTTCTCCGACGTTGCGGTAGGAGTGATCTGCGGCCTTGGCGCCAGCGGTTACCGACTGGCCCTGGAGGCCGCCCTGGAACAGCTTGAAGACACGGCCAAGCGCCCCTGACCGACCCTTTGGGAGTTGATGATTCATGGATATCCGTAAAGTTAAGAAACTGATCGAACTGCTGGAAGAATCCGGTATCGACGAGCTGGAGATCAAGGAAGGCGAGGAGTCCGTACGGATCAGCCGTCACAGCAAGACCCCGGCCCAACAGTTCTACGCACCACAGATGCAAGCGCCGGCTCCGGCCGCTGCACCCGTGGCGGCTGCTCCGGTCGCGGCTGCTGCCGAAGCCCCGGCGGCTCCAAAACTGAACGGTTTCGTGGTCAAGTCGCCAATGGTCGGTACCTTCTACCGCACCCCGGCACCGACCTCGCCAGCCTTCGTTGAAGTCGGCGCAACCGTGAAAGTGGGCGACACCATCTGCATCGTTGAAGCGATGAAGATGATGAACCACATCACGGCGGAAAAAGCCGGCGTCATCGAATCCATCCTGGTAGAAAACGGTCAGCCGGTTGAGTACGACCAGCCGCTGTTCACCATCGTTTGAACCGCGGAGCGCCTTCGATGTTGAAACCTGCGAAGAAACTGCAAAAAGTCCTGATCGCCAACCGCGGCGAGATCGCGCTGCGTATCCTGCGCGCCTGTAAGGAAGAGGGCATCAAGACCGTCGCTGTTTACTCGACGGCCGATACCGAATTGATGCACGTGAAACTGGCGGACGAAAGCATCTGCATCGGCCCGCCACTGGCCACGAACTCGTACCTGAAAGTCTCGAACATCATCGCCGCCGCTGAAGTGACCGGCGCTGATGGCATCCACCCCGGCTACGGCTTCCTCGCGGAAAACGCCGATTTCGCCGAACAGGTGGAGAAATCCGGGTTTGCCTTCATCGGCCCGAAAGCCGAAACCATTCGCCTGATGGGCGACAAGGTATCGGCCAAGGACGCCATGATCGCGGCCGGCGTACCTACCGTTCCAGGTTCCGACGGCCCGCTGCCTGAAGACGAGGCAACCGCCCTGCGCATTGGTCGCGAAGTCGGTTACCCGGTGATCATCAAGGCCGCCGGTGGCGGTGGTGGTCGCGGCATGCGCGTGGTGCACAAGGAAGAAGAACTGATCGAAGCCGCCAAGCAGACTCGCTCGGAAGCTGCCGCCTGGTTCGGCAACCCGATGGTCTACCTGGAAAAGTACCTGACCAACCCACGTCACGTGGAAGTGCAGGTACTGTCCGACGGCCAGGGCCACGCCATCCACCTGGGCGACCGCGATTGCTCGCTGCAACGCCGTCACCAGAAGGTACTGGAAGAGGCGCCGGCACCGGGCCTGGACGAAACAGCTCGCCAGGAAGTACTGGCTCGCTGCGTCAAGGCGTGCATCGACATCAACTACCGTGGCGCGGGCACTTTCGAGTTCCTGTACGAGAACGGCCGTTTCTACTTCATCGAGATGAACACTCGTGTGCAGGTAGAGCATCCGGTTTCGGAGATGGTCACCGGTATCGACATCGTCAAGGAGATGCTGAGCATCGCCGCTGGCAACAAGCTGTCGTTTACCCAGGATGATGTGAAGATCCACGGCCACTCCCTGGAGTGCCGGATCAACGCCGAAGACCCGAAAACCTTTATCCCAAGCCCTGGCCTGGTCAAGCATTTCCACGCGCCCGGCGGCAACGGCGTACGTGTGGATTCGCACCTGTACAGCGGCTACAAGGTTCCGTCCAACTACGACTCGCTGATCGGCAAGCTGATCACCTGGGGCGCCACCCGCGACGAGGCCATGGCCCGTATGCGCAACGCCCTGGACGAAATCGTGGTAGACGGCATCAAGACCAACATCCCGCTGCATCGGGACCTGGTCCGCGATGAAGGCTTCTGCGAAGGTGGTGTGAACATTCACTACCTGGAACACAAGCTGGCTAATCAGTAAGCGAAGTGCTCCACCCAACAAAGCCGCCTTCGGGCGGTTTTGTTGTTTCTGCCCACCCGATTTTTCTGGATGGATACATTCCCCTTGTGGGAGCGGGCTTGCTCGCGAATGCGGTGTGCCAGTCAACACATCCATTACTGACACACCGCATTCGCGAGCAAGCCCGCTCCCACATTTTGTTCTGTGTACACCAGCAGTACAGTCGTCTTCTGCTGTTCGCTCGCGTAAACTTGCGCGTCTTTCGCAGCCCTACCCCGCTGCACACTCATTTTTTCAAAGGTGCCCGCCATGCCTTGGCTGCAAGTCCGTCTCGCCATCAGCCCAGAACAAGCCGAAACCTACGAAGACGCGTTCCTCGAAGTGGGCGCCGTGTCGGTGACCTTCATGGACGCCGAAGACCAGCCGATCTTCGAACCCGAGCTCAACACCACCCCGCTGTGGTCCCACACCCATCTGCTGGCCCTGTTCGAAGACGGCACCGATTCCGCCAGCGTCCTGGCCCACATGGAACTACTCACCGGCGGCCCGCTGCCGGAACACCACAGCGAAATCATCGAAGACCAGGACTGGGAACGCAGCTGGATGGACAACTTCCAGCCAATGCGTTTTGGCCAGCGCCTGTGGATCGTGCCGAGCTGGCATGCCGCCCCCGAGCCTGACGCCGTGAACCTGCTGCTGGACCCGGGCCTGGCGTTCGGCACCGGCACCCACCCCACCACCGCGCTGTGCCTGGAATGGCTCGATGGCCAGGACCTGAAAGACTGCAACGTGCTGGACTTCGGCTGCGGTTCGGGGATCCTGGCGATCGCCGCCCTGCTGCTGGGCGCCAAGGAAGCGGTCGGCACCGATATCGACGTGCAAGCCCTGGAAGCCTCCCGCGATAACGCCGGGCGCAATAACATCGCTGAAGAGAAATTCCCGCTGTACCTGCCGGAGCAATTGCCCCAGGTGCAGGCCGACGTGCTGGTGGCCAATATCCTCGCCGGGCCACTGGTTTCCCTGGCGCCGCAGCTGTCGAGCCTGGTCAAGCCGGGCGGCCGCCTGGCGCTGTCGGGCATCCTCGCCGAACAGGGCGAAGATGTTGCCGCCGCCTACGCCCAGGATTTTGAGCTGGATCCGATCGCCAACCGCGATGGCTGGGTACGCATCAGTGGTCGTCGGCGCTAGAATGAGCGCCTGCATGAATCGGATGGCCGCATGACCGACAGTTTCGTCACCCAGTGCCCACACTGCCAAGCACGCTTTCGCGTCAACCACGCTCAATTGAGCGTGGCCCGTGGCGTGGTGCGCTGTGGGTCGTGCCTGCAAGTGTTCAATGCCGCTCGCCAACTGCTGGAGCAGCGCGCCAATGCGCCCGCGCCCCAGGCACCACCTGCGGCAGAGCCGCCGGCAGCCGTAGAACCGCCACCCCAAGCGCCGCGAGCCATCAGCCAGAAGCAATGGACCGCCGAAGAGCTGGACCTGGATAACCTGGACCTCGACGTAGAACTGGCCAAGCTGGAACGCCGCGAGATCCAGCACACCCAACCCGTGGGTGCCGACCGTCGCCAGCCCGGCGCCGATCGTCGGCAAAAGGAAGATGCCCTCAGCGCCAGCCGTGATACGGCCAAGGCCGAGGAAGAGCAATGGGCCTCCAGCCTGTTCAGCGAACCCCGGGATGAACGGGCCCAAGCCCCGCAAACGGTCGACGAGGAACCGCAACCGGCCAAGGCAAGCCCAGGCAAACCCAAGCGCACCGAACCGTCGATGTCGTTTGAAGCGGTCGAGCCGGACGACGAACCACCGCTGCACACAAGCACCACCGATGACGAACTCGACCCACCGGTAACCGCCGTAGCAGACGAGCCGGAACCCGAACAACCGGAACGCCCGCAGCCCAAACGCAAGCGCCCTCGCCCCGAGGCTGGCGCCCACGACGACCTGCTTTCGGACCTGGAAGACGACCCGCTGCACCTGTATTCCCGGAAGCGCTCCTCCGGCTGGGGCCGCCGTTTGTTCTGGGGCTTGCTGGTGCTGCTGGCCGCCGCCGGCCTGGCGGGACAATACGTCGCCTACCAATTCGACGACCTGGCACGCCAGGACGCCTACCGCCCATGGTTCCAGGAACTGTGCCCGAAATTGGGCTGCACCGTGCCATCCCGGGTCGATATCGCCCACATCAAGAGCAGCAACCTGGTGGTGCGCAGCCACCCGGAGTTTGCCGGTGCCCTGGTGGTAGACGCGATCATCTATAACCGCGCGACATTCTCCCAACCGTTCCCGCTGCTGGAGCTACGCTTTGCCGACATGAACGGGAATATGATCGCCAGCCGTCGCTTCAAACCCGCCGAATACCTCAGCGGCGAGTTGGCAGGCGTGACCGAGATGCCCTCCCAGACGCCGATCCACATTGCCCTGGACATCCTCGACCCGGGCAACAAAGCGGTGAATTACAGCCTGAGCTTCCACTCCCCCGAGTGAAACGGCTGCCTGGCCGGTGCTTGACGGCAGATTATTGACTGCATCGCCTTTGACCAAACCTGCGGCGATAAGAAAATAACTGCTCAGATTTTATCCAATTCAGCCTTTATCCAGTCATCGAGAGCGGGTATCATGCCAACCCTTTTTCGAACTCTAATGATCCGGCCCCACAACAGGGAAGTCCTATGTCGGCGGTACGCATCGGCCCATACACATTGCACAACGGCTTGATCCTCGCCCCGATGGCGGGCGTCACCGACCAGCCCTTTCGTCAGCTTTGCAAGCGTTTGGGCGCAGGGCTTGTAGTCTCGGAAATGGTCACCAGCGACATGAGCCTGTGGAACACCCGCAAATCGCGGATGCGCATGATCCACGAAGGTGATCCCGAGCCCCGCTCGGTACAGATCGCCGGCGGTGATGCGCAGATGCTGGCGGATGCGGCCCGGGCCAACGTGGAGTTGGGGGCGCAGATTATTGATATCAACATGGGTTGCCCGGCCAAGAAGGTCTGCAACAAGGCCGCAGGTTCTGCCCTGTTGAAGGATGAGCAGTTGGTGAGCGAGATCCTGCATGCCGTTGTCGCTGCAGTGGATGTGCCGGTCACCCTGAAGATCCGCACCGGTTGGGACCGGGACAACAAGAATGGCCTGACGGTGGCGAAGATCGCCGAGCAGGCGGGCATTACAGCGCTGGCGGTGCATGGCCGCACCCGCGCCGACCTTTACACCGGTGAAGCCGAGTACGACACCATTGCCGCGATCAAGCAGGCGGTGTCGATTCCCGTCTTTGCCAACGGCGACATCGACTCAGCCGAGAAAGCCCGGCGCGTGCTGCACGCGACCGGCGCCGATGGCCTGTTGATTGGCCGGGCTGCCCAGGGGCGGCCGTGGATTTTTCGTGAGATCGAGCATTTTCTGCGTACCGGCGAAACCTTGCCGGCACCGGAGCTGATCGAGGTGGAACGTATTCTGCTAGAGCATCTGGCCGCCCTGCACGCCTTCTACGGAGACGTGATGGGAGTACGCATTGCTCGCAAGCATGTGGGCTGGTATCTCGCAACCTTGCCGGGCGCCAGGGAGTTTCGCGCCCACTTCAATCGTTTGGATGATACGGAAGCACAGTGCGCCAACGTTCGCGAGTTCTTCTCCGAGCGTTACAAGAGCCTGGTGACAGGGGACGGAGAAGGGGTGGCCGCATGACGATGATGACCGAGACTTTAGTGAGTGGAACAACACCCGTGAGCGACAACGTCAATTTGAAACAGCACCTCAACACGCCGAGCGAAGAAGGCCAGACCCTTCGCGGGAGTGTCGAGAAGGCGCTGCACAATTATTTCGCCCACCTTGAGGGCGCTGCCGTCACGGACGTGTACAACCTGGTGCTCTCCGAAGTCGAAGCGCCGTTGCTCGAAAGCGTGATGAACTACGTCAAGGGCAACCAGACCAAGGCCAGTGAGCTGCTCGGTCTGAACCGTGGCACGCTGCGCAAGAAACTCAAGCAGTACGATTTGCTGTAAGCATTCAATCAAACCAGAAAGGCGCCCGCGTAAAAACGGACGCCTTTTTTGCTGACTCCTTTGCTTTTGATGGAAATTGAAATGACCGACCAGACTACCCGCCTGCCGATCCGCCGTGCCTTGATCAGTGTCTCCGACAAGACCGGGATCCTCGAATTTGCCCGGGAGCTGGAAGCCCTGGGCGTGGAGATTCTCTCCACCGGCGGGACCTTCAAACTGCTGCAGGACAACGGCGTGGCCGCAGTGGAAGTGGCGGACTACACCGGTTTCGCAGAAATGATGGACGGTCGGGTCAAGACCCTGCACCCGAAAATCCACGGCGGGATCCTCGGTCGTCGCGGTATCGACGACGCCATCATGAGCGAGCACGGCATCAAGCCGATCGACCTGGTGGCCGTTAACCTGTACCCGTTCGAAGCCACCATCAACAAGCCAGGCTGCGACCTGCCGACCGCCATCGAAAACATCGATATCGGCGGCCCGACCATGGTTCGCTCGGCAGCCAAGAACCACAAGGACGTGGCCATCGTGGTGAACGCCAGCGACTACGCCAACGTACTGGAAAGCCTGAAAGCCGGCGGCCTGACCTACGCCCAGCGCTTCGACCTGATGCTCAAGGCCTTCGAACACACCGCTGCCTACGACGGCATGATCGCCAACTACATGGGCACCGTAAACCAGGCCGCTGAAACCCTCAGCACAGAAGGTCGCAGCCAGTTCCCGCGCACCTTCAACAGCCAGTTCATCAAGGCCCAGGAAATGCGCTACGGCGAGAACCCGCACCAGAGCGCGGCGTTCTACGTCGAGGCCAAGCCTGCTGAAGTCGGCATCGCCACCGCGACCCAACTGCAAGGCAAAGAGCTGTCGTACAACAACGTGGCCGACACCGACGCCGCGCTGGAATGTGTGAAGAGCTTCGTCAAGCCAGCCTGCGTGATCGTCAAGCACGCCAACCCGTGCGGCGTGGCCGTGAGCCCGGACGCTGAAGGCGGTATCCGCCAGGCCTACGAACTGGCCTACGCCACCGACACCGAGTCGGCCTTCGGCGGCATCATCGCCTTCAACCGTGAGCTGGACGCCGAGACCGCCAAGGCGATCGTCGAGCGTCAGTTCGTTGAAGTGATCATCGCGCCATCCGTCAGTGAAGAGGCTCGCGCCATCGTTGCCGCCAAGGCCAATGTGCGCCTGCTGGCGTGCGGCGAGTGGTCGGCCGAGCGTGCCGCTGCCTGGGACTACAAGCGCGTCAACGGCGGCTTGCTGGTACAGAGCCGCGACATCGGCATGATCGGCAGCGCCGATTTGAAAGTGGTGACCAAGCGCGCCCCGACCGAACAGGAAATCAACGACCTGATCTTCGCCTGGAAAGTCGCCAAGTACGTTAAATCCAACGCCATCGTCTACGCCAAGAACCGCCAGACCATCGGTGTCGGCGCGGGCCAGATGAGCCGCGTGAATTCGGCACGCATCGCTGCGATCAAGGCAGAACATGCCGGCTTGCAGGTGCAGGGTTCGGTGATGGCGTCCGACGCATTCTTCCCGTTCCGTGATGGCCTGGACAACGCCGCGAAAGCCGGTGTTACCGCCGTGATCCAACCGGGCGGCTCGATGCGTGACGCAGAAGTGATTGCAGCGGCTGATGAAGCCGGCATTGCCATGGTCTTCACCGGCATGCGCCACTTCCGTCACTGATTGCTCGTTCCCACGCTCTGCGTGGGAATGCAGCCCGGGACGCTCCGCGTCCCAAAGCGTGACGCAGAGCGTCACAAGAGGCATTCCCACGCAGAGCGTGGGAACGGTCAGAATTCAGCGTCATCCGAGGTTTTTGAAATGAATGTTTTGATCATTGGCAGCGGTGGCCGTGAACACGCCCTGGCCTGGAAAGTTGCCCAGGACCCACGTGTCCAGAAAGTTTTCGTCGCCCCCGGCAACGCCGGTACCGCCATTGAAGCCAAGTGCGAAAACGTCGCCATCGACGTATTGGCCCTTGAGCAACTGGCGGACTTTGCCGAGAAAAACGTTTCCCTGACCATCGTCGGCCCGGAAGTGCCCTTGGTAGCCGGCGTTGTGGACCTGTTCCGCAGCCGTGGCCTGGACTGCTTCGGCCCAACCGCCGGCGCTGCCCAGCTGGAAGGCTCGAAAGCCTTCACCAAGGATTTTCTGGCGCGCCACAAGATCCCGACCGCCGACTACCAGAACTTCACCGAGATCGAGCCGGCCCTGGCCTACCTGCGTGAAGTCGGTGCACCGATCGTGATCAAGGCCGACGGCCTGGCCGCCGGTAAAGGCGTGATCGTCGCAATGACCCTGGCTGAAGCCGAAGACGCCGTGCGCGACATGCTCGCCGGCAACGCTTTCGGTGAAGCCGGTTCGCGCGTAGTGATCGAAGAGTTCCTCGACGGCGAAGAAGCCAGCTTCATCGTGATGGTCGACGGCAAGAACGTCTTGCCGATGGCCACCAGCCAGGACCACAAACGTGTGGGCGACGGCGACAGCGGCCCGAACACCGGCGGCATGGGTGCCTACTCCCCGGCGCCAGTGGTAACCGCCGAAGTGCACAAGCGCGTGATGGACCTGGTGATCTGGCCAACCGTGCGCGGCATGGCCGACGAAGGCAATGTGTACACCGGTTTCCTGTACGCCGGCTTGATGATCGACAAGGCCGGTAACCCGAAAGTCATCGAGTTCAACTGCCGCTTCGGCGACCCGGAAACCCAACCGGTGATGCTGCGCCTGCAATCGAGCCTGGTGCTGTTGGTTGAAGCTGCGCTGGCCCAGGCCCTGGACAAGGTCGAAGCCCAGTGGGACCCGCGCCCGAGCGTCGGCATCGTGCTGGCCGCCGGCGGCTACCCGGCCGACTACGCCAAGGGCGATGTGATTGAAGGTCTGGACGCGGCTGCTACGCTGGAAGGCAAGGTGTTCCACGCGGGCACCGCGCTCAAGGATGGCAAGGTCGTCACCGCCGGTGGTCGCGTACTGTGCGCAACCGCCATGGGCAGCAGCGTAGATGCCGCCCAGCAACAGGCTTACAAGCTGGCGGCGAAGATCGACTGGAAAGGCTGCTTCTACCGCACCGACATTGGCTACCGCGCCATTGCCCGTGAGCGTGGCGAAAGTCAGTAAACAGCTATCCGTTCGGTTAGGCAGGGGCCTCTGGCCCTTGCCCTACGCTTGTGGCCCCGCGCATAGTTATACCCATGCATCAACCTACGAAGGGATTTCGCCGTGCGCTGGCTCAGGATCGCCATAGGTTTCACTGTCAGTCTGCTGACCTTGCTCTGCTTGCTCCCGGCCCAGGCCGCCGCACAAGGCAGTGGCTGGGCAGTATTGCTTGATGAACAGGCCGATCTGCAACTGAGCGATATCCGCTCGCCCCGCTACATCAATCAATTCAGCCCCATCGAACTGGACCGGATTACCGCCGCGCAACCGGACGGTGCGTTGTGGGTACGCTTCAGGCTGCAACCCGGCAAACACGAGCAAGTGCTGCGGGTATTCGCCCCTGACCTGTCACACCTGAACCTGTATGTACTCGACGGCGACACCCTGGTGGAGCAGGAAGCTACCGGCACCCGCCAGCCCCAGGCCGAGCGCCCGCTGCCCAGCAGCGACTTCATGCTGCCGATGCCGCAAAGCCAGAAGCCGCTGGACGTGTATCTGCGCATGGTCTCGGAACACGAGCTGCGCCCCTACATCACCCTTGAGCCGGCCGTGCTGGCTGCGGCCAACCAGAACCAGACGCTGATCTACGGGCTGCTGTTCGGTTGCCTGGTGATGCTGATCCTGCACAACCTCACCCGCTACGCCTACCATCGCTCCCGCAGCAGCCTGTGGCTCGCCGCCTGCGAATTGCTGTTGCTGCTCAGCCTTGCGCTGCTGCTCAACGTGCTGGGCCCGTGGTTGCCGAACTGGCACGCGGTACAAACCCCCGGTGCCTACCTCGCCCTGCTGCTGACCGCGCCGTGCGGGCTGATGTTTGCCTACCGCTTCTTTGCGCCACTGGGCCCGCATCCGCTGAACAAGCTGTTGATGGCCGACATCCTGCTGATCGTCCTGACCGGCCTGTTGCTGCTGTTCGTCAACACCTTGCCCCTGAACATCATCACCTACGCCCTGGTGGCGCTGGCCGGCCTGAGCATGTTGTTCGTCTCGGCCTATCACTGGCAAAAGGGCTACCGCCCGGCGCGCCTGTTCATGCTGGCGATGGTGATCTTCAACATCGGCACGCTGATTATTCTCCCGGCCTTGCTGGGCCTGACGCTGGTGCCGCCACAAGGCTTGATCATCACCCTGCTCGGCTTTATCTGCCTCAGTGGCCTGTTGATGAGCCTGGCCCTGGGCGAACGCCAGCGCGCCATCACCGAAGACAACTTCAGCCTCAGCCGCGACCTGGCGGCCAGCAACGCCGAAATCGCCGCCAAGGCCGAATTCCTGGCGAAGATCAGCCACGAAATTCGCACCCCCATGAACGGCGTGCTGGGCATGACCGAACTGCTGCTGGGCACCCCGCTTTCAGTCAAGCAACGCGACTACGTGCAAACCATCCACAGCGCCGGCAACGAACTGCTCACCCTGATCAACGAGATTCTCGACATCTCCAAGCTGGAATCCGGGCAGATCGAATTGGACGATGTGCAGTTCGACCTCAACGCGCTGATCGAAGACTGCCTGAGTATTTTCCGCGCCAAGGCCGAGCAGCAGAACGTCGAGCTGATCAGCTTTATCCAGCCCCAGGTACCCCGGGTGATCAGCGGCGACCCGACGCGGCTGCGCCAGGCACTGTTGAGCCTGCTGGAAAATGCCCTGCAAAAAACCGATGAAGGCGAAGTACTGATCGTCGTCGCACTGGACGAGCGCAGCAGCAAACCGCGCCTGCGCATTGCCGTGCAAGACAGCGGCCTGCCGATGGAACCCGCCGAGCGCGACGCCCTGCTGCACAGCGAGTTGCACAGCAAGAACTTCCTCTCTGCCACCCGCCTGAGCGGCCATCTGGGCCTGGTCATTGCCCGCCAGCTGATCCTGTTGATGAACGGCGAATTCGGCATCAAGAGTGGCAGCCAGCAAGGCAGCACCCTGTGGCTGACCTTGCCGCTGGACCCGGAACGCCTGGAGCACCCGACCTCCGACCTCGACGGCCCGCTCAAGGGCGCGCGCGTGCTGGTGGTGGACGACAACGACACCTGCCGCAAAGTGCTGGTGCAGCAATGCACGGCCTGGGGCCTGAACGTGAGTGCCGTGCCTTCGGGCAAGGAAGCCCTGGCGCTGCTGCGCACCAAGGCGCACCTGCGGGACTATTTTGACGTGGTGCTGCTGGACCAGAACATGCCCGGCATGACCGGCATGCAACTGGCGGCGAAGATCAAGGAAGACCCGAGCCTGAACCACGACATCCTGCTGATCATGCTCACCGGCATCAGCAATGCGCCGAGCAAGATCATCGCGCGCAACTGCGGGATCAAGCGCATCCTCGCCAAACCCGTGGCCGGCTATACCCTCAAGACCACCCTTGCCGATGAATTGACCCAGCGCAGCAAGGGCTCCGTGCAACCACGCCAGCCGGCGATCAGCGCGCCGGCCCCGGTGACCGTGCCAAGTGATTTCCGGATCCTGGTGGCGGAGGACAACAGCATCTCCACCAAGGTGATTCGCGGCATGCTCGGCAAGCTCAACCTGCTGCCGGACACCGCCAGCAACGGCGAAGAAGCCCTGCAGGCAATGAAGGCCCAGCGCTACGACCTGGTGTTGATGGACTGTGAAATGCCGATCCTCGACGGCTTCTCCGCCACCCAGCAACTGCGCGCGTGGGAAGTCAGCAACCAGCGGATTCGTACGCCAATCGTGGCACTCACCGCGCACATTCTTTCGGAACATAAAGAGCGTGCACGCCAGGCCGGGATGGACGGGCACATGGCCAAGCCGGTGGAGTTGTCGCAATTGCGCGAGCTGGTGGAGTACTGGGTGGCACAGCGCCAACAGCGGCCAGAGCACGCACCTACCTGACCTGAAATACGCTCTCCCTGTGGGAGCTGGCTTGCCTGCGATAGCGGTGCATCAGACACCTGATTTTTTGGCTGATACACCGTCATCGCAGGCAAGCCAGCTCCCACATTTGTTCCGTGGCGCCTGATAGACTCCCCACTCGTCCCCGCCGCGAGCCGCGCCCATGCTCCATGTGCTATTCAGCGTTTACCTGAAGATGCTGGTGCTCTACAGCCCCTTCTTCGTGCTCTCCTGCTTTATCAGCCTGACTCGCGGTTACTCCAGCAAGGAGCGGCGGCGCCTGGCCTGGAAGGTGGCCCTCGCCACCTTGGTATCCAGCGTGTTGCTCTACCTGTTCGGCCGGGTGATTTTCAGTGTGTTCGGCATCACCGTCGACGCCTTCCGCATCGGCGCCGGCAGTGTGCTGTTCATCTCGGCCCTGGGCATGGCCCAGGGCAAGTCAGCGGCGCAGACCGACAACGTGCAGCAGGACGTGACCATCGTGCCGCTGACCATTCCCCTGACCGTCGGCCCCGGCACCATCGGTGCGCTGCTGGTGATGGGCGTCAGCCAGCCGCACTGGGACGACAAGATCACCGCGATCCTCAGTATCGCCCTGGCCAGCCTGACGGTGGGCGTGGTGCTGTACCTGTCCAACCGTATCGAACGCATCCTCGGCGACCAGGGCTTGCAGATTGTCAGCCGGTTGATGGGGCTGTTCGTGTGCGCCCTGGCCGCACAAATCATCTTCACCGGTGTACGCGGTTACCTGGTGCCGTAGATCAAATCCTGTAGTTGGCGATAGCCAGGCGGACCTTGTCCCCTGCGCTGTCCCGCAGCAGTTGAATCGTGTCTTCGTTGACCACCGAGCTGTTCAGCACCAGGCACGTGCGGCCACTGAAGGCCTCGACGGATGCACTGTCCCACTCCAGAAACGGTATGCCCAGTTGCTTGCTGACGCCGTGGGAGCTGTACGTCACCAGCACCATCGAAACTTCCCCGGCGATTTCCGAGCAGGACGCCAAGCCGAAATCGCCACCGTCACGCGTGGTGGTATTTCGCTTGAATAACTCAAATGAGGCCGGGAGCTGCTTCAAGGCTTCAACCGCCTCCGCCACCCGTTTGGGCAATACACTGATCAGCGGCCCCGACAGAAACGTCGAGGCCACGGTGGCCGCCATCAGGTTCAGCGCCGCCAGCTGTACCGACAGCCCCTTGCGAGAGGTGTACACCCGCTCGAAACTGCTCCTGACCGGCATCCAGCCGAGGCTGCTCATGACCTTGATGAATTCGTTGTACCAGGCCTCTGTGCCCCGGGCGACCCGCAGCACATCGCTGACGTAGCTGCTCGCCAGCAAATAGCTTTTGCGGGTGTACTCCTTGTTGAGGCTGGTCATGCCTTGCACAAACGACATGACGCTGTTGTTCACCACCGCCGCGTCCAGCTCATCATCCGCCTCGGGCTTCACCGGCGCGCTCAACCCCGACGCCAGGCCGGGCGCGCCCGGAAGCCGGTAAGCGGCAATCAGCTTCCTCCTTTTTGCGCTGTTGATCCGTTTGTTGTTTCGCTCCATAGCCATTTCTCCATAACCCCCAACATGGGGCTCAACGCCAACACTAGTCGACTTGCCGGGGATTTTGAGCTGCTGGAAATTGACCACGGGACGCGCCACGACCCGCAGGAAAAATCACTGCAGGCGGCGCAGCTGAGTAAACGCTGGGGATGAGGCGGCGGCACACAAAAGCGCCGTGCTTTTCTTCAAGCCGTAGAGAAAGGTATGACTTGAGCCGATGCAAAAAAACCTCGGCAAGCAGATCTTTCCGGCATCAATGACTGACGTTTCAAGGCGGCCCCATGGCGGGGCCGCCGTTGTTTTCAGGAGGCGGGTTTCTCGCCGTACCAACGTGGCGTGTAGACCCACTCGCCACCACCTGCCCGCGCAAAGACGCAGGTGGTGGACGAACCGATCAGCACCATGGTGCGCATGTCCACCTGCTCCGGCGTCAGTTGCCCCAGGGTGGTGACTCGCAGGGTCTGGCCCGGGCGACCGATGTCACGGCCCAAGACCACCGGTGTTTCAGGCGTGCGGTGCTGCGCGACGATTTCCAGGGCGCGTCCCAACTGCCAGGGCCGCGCACGGGAGATCGGGTTATAGAACGCCAGCGCCAGGTCGGCCTGGGACGCCAGGTCCAGGCGCTTCTCGATGATCGACCAGGGTTTGAGGTTGTCCGACAGTGACATCACACAGAAGTCATGCCCCAGCGGTGCACCTGCCTGGGCCGCCGTGGCGAGGGATGCCGACACGCCCGGCAAAATCTCCAGGTCGACCTGATGCCAGGCCGGGTCGCCGGACTCGTGCAAGGCTTCGATCACCGCAGCGGCCATGGCAAATACACCGGGGTCACCCGAAGACACCACCACCACCGAACGCCCCTGCGCCGCCAGCTCAAAGGCATGACGCGCGCGCTGCATCTCTTCGCGATTGTCGGTGCAATGCTGGATCTGGTCCGCGCGGAACGGCCCGGCCATGCGCACATAGGTTTCGTAACCCAGCACGTCGGTACAGCGGGCCAGCTCGGCTTTTACTGCCGGTACCATCAGTTCGGCAGCGCCGGGGCCCAGACCGATCACCGCGAGGCGGCCACGGGGACGACCGATCAGGGACAGGTCCAGAGGGGCCTCGGCCACCGTGATCGCGATGTCCGCCTGAGGCGCCAGATCGGCGAAGCGCAATGGCACGCCCAGCTCCAACGCCGCTTCGTGCAATGACGAATCGGCCATCTCCGTTTCAGCCGCCAGCAGGCAAGCCAGGGACTGCACGGCGAGCCCGGCATCCTGCAACGCCGCACGAATTCGCCCGGCCAGTTGCGGCCCCGGCTGGCAGGTAACCAACACCGTCTTCGGATAAATCAGCAACTCATTGGCCGCAGGTGTGCGCTCGGCACTGCCGACGTGAATCGCCAGGCGCGCCTGTTGATCCTGGGGCAAGTTGGCCTGATCCAGCCACGGCGCCGCGCCTTCAATGCGTACTGATTCGCCAGCCAGCAAATCCGAGACAAAGCGTTTGCCCAGTTCCAGATCCCCCAGCTGATAACCATGGGGCGGGTTAAGCAGGCAGGTACCAAAACGCAGCTCGCCACTGGTGGTGATCGCGGCGGCAACGTCCAGGGCAGCGGCGATTTCCCGCGCCATCACGTTTACACCACCGAGGCCACCGAGCAACGGCACCACCGCGCTGCCGTCTTCGGCGACGGCCAGCACAGCTGGCTCGATGCCCTTCTCCAGCAACAGCGGCGCCAGGGTGCGGATCACAATCCCGGCGGCGCACAGGGCGATGATCGGCGTGCCCTGTTGATACAACTGGCGCACGCTGGCGCCGAATTCGTTATAGGCCTGATCTGCGCCCTCGACCCGCCCGGCCAGGCCGTGGATCAGTGCGTCGGGATACACCTGCTGGATAGCGCGGGCCGTGGCGAGGCTGCCCTGCCCCAGGATGACAATCGCGGGAGCCGTCATCAGCCTTGCCACCTTTCACCAGGAACGATGATCAACGAGAAATACGGCGAGGACGTCGGATCGACCTGATCCAGGGCGACGATTTTCTGATTGGCCATGGTCGCGCGCTCGACGTACAACGCCCGGCTCGCCAATCCCAATTCTTCCAGTACCTGACGCACCTTGGTGAAGTTGCGCCCCAGCTTCATGATCACCGCCGCGTCGGCATCCGCCAGGCGACGCTTGAGTTCGTCATGGGGCAGCACGCCGGAAAGCACCGACAGGCTCTGGTTGCGGTACACCAACGGTGCGCCCAGTACAGAGGCGCCACCGAGCATCGAGCACACACCCGGGATCACCTGGGCTTCGTAGCGCTCGGCCAGGCGGTCGTGCAAATACATGTAGGAGCCGTAGAAGAACGGGTCGCCTTCACAGATCACCGCCACATCGCGCCCCGCGTCCAGGTGTGCCGCAACGTCGACACTGGCGGTGTCGTAGAAATCGCTGATCACTTGCTCGTAGGACAGCGGCGCCGGCAACACTTCAGTGGTCACCGGGTACACCAGCGGCATCAGGGTTTGCTGGGGCACCAAATGGTCTTCGATGATGCCGAAAGCGTTGCCCTTCTTGCCCTTGGCCACGAAGTACGCCACCACCGGCGATTCGCGCAGCAGGCGCAGGGCTTTGAGGGTAATCAGTTCCGGATCGCCGGGGCCTACGCCCAGGCCGATCAAACGTCCGCGTGCCGGCATCATTCGACCTCCGTGGCCAAGGCGTTGACCGCGGCGGCGGCCATCGCACTGCCGCCCAGGCGGCCCTGCATGATCACAAACGGTACGCCGCGGCTGTCTGCCGCCAGCATCGCCTTGGATTCGGCGGCGCCGACAAAGCCCACCGGGAACCCGAGGATCAGTGCAGGTTTTGGCGCGCCGGCGTCGAGCATTTCCAGCAGGTAAAACAGCGCTGTCGGCGCATTGCCGATCACCACCACACTGCCTTCCAGGTGCGGGCGCCACAGCTCCAGGGCGGCGGCGGAACGGGTGTTGCCCAACTCGCGGGCCAACTCCGGCACGCTGTCGTCGCGCAGGGTGCAGATCACCTGATTGTTGGCCGGCAGGCGCGTACGGGTCACGCCTTCGGAGACCATCCGCGCATCACACAGGATCGGCGCGCCAGCGGCCAGGGCTTCGCGCCCGGCCTTGCCGGCACCTTCGGAAAATTGCAGGCCGTCGATGGCGTCGACCATGCCGCAGGCATGAATCACCCGCACCGCGAGTTTTTCCAGGTCGGCAGGGATGCGATCAAGCCGGGCTTCTGCGCGAATGATCGCGAAGGAGTTGCGATAGATCTCCTGACCGTCGCGGATGTAATCAATCATCGGTGTTGCTCCGTGGGTGAGCGCGCAACAAGGCGCCCGCCGCTTCAATAGAAAGAGTGCGCGCGTGCAGGCGGCCGAAACCGGGCAGGCCTGCGTCGCGAAAATAGAGGTCGTAGTGGCCGGGGCTTACCGCCAGCAGGGTGACCGGCGCGGTGTGTGCGGCCGCGCAGGAACGCGGGCAGCCGGACAGGTGCACGCTGTGGCCGGGCGCAAGCGCGGCCAGTTGCACGGCGTCGGCCTTGGTGTCGGACAGGCCTTTGGCGCAACCGCCGGCGCCGGTGCAGGCGATCATCCGTGCGAGGGGTTGGTCCACCGAACACAAAAAGCCAAGCTGTTCGAGGCGTTCGGTGACAGCCGCCGCATCCTGGATATTGGGCAGCAGCAGGCCTTGCCATGGCGTGACACGCAAGGTGGCGTCGCCATGGTCGACGGCCAGTTGCGCAGCGCCCCTGAGCATCGCCGAATCCAGGCGGCCCAAGGGTGCGACGGCGGCGACGTAGACCTGGTTTTTTTGGCGCTGTGGATAACTTCCCAGGTGCAGCGGCGCGGGGTTGGAGTGCCTTGAAAAGCCATCAACCGGCTGCAATGGCATATTCAGCTGCCGCAAAAAGTTATCCACAGCGGTTTCAGCCAGCAGGTGGCGCATGCGGGTTTGATCAGGCCGGGCCAGCTCAAGGAACCGCTCCAGCACCGCCACCACCAGTGCATGCCCTTGTGCCAAAGGTACCGCCGCCAAGGGCGCATCCCGCGCCGGGCAGCCTGCCAGGCCGAATGCCAACAGCGTGTTGCCATTGGCATCGAAGGCTGATAGCCACAGGTCGTGATGATGCTCGAGCATCGCCAGGGCTTCACCGCCGTCCAGTTGCACGGCGAACTTGGCCGACAGCTCATGGAAACGCGGGTGGGTTTCCAGGGTGGTGAGGATCTGGTCGGCCAACGGTCGGGTATCGAACAGCATCTCGCGGTCAATGCCGGCACTGGGGCTCAGCATCAGGTTGCGCACATCATCACCGGCGGCACGCTTGGGGCCCAGGTCGGCGGCCAGCAAGGCGGCGATCAACGCATCCTGTTCGGCGCCAATCCCGCGAATCTGCAGGTTGGCGCGGTTGGTCGCCTCGATCACCCCACCGGCATGGGCCTGGGCGGCGTCGGCCACGGCAAACGCCTGCTCGGCGCGGATCGAACCGCCCGCCAGTTTGATGCGGCAAATCCCGCCATCCAACGCCTGGACAATACGCAGCAACCCCGGACAGGCCGAGGGGCGCAAGGTATTGGACGGTGGTATTGGTTTCACGGGGCTACCGGTTCACGGGTAAAGGCGCGGTATTATGCCTGCTTTGTCCGGCGGCATGAAAAGCCTGCCCGTCGGATGTCGTTCAAGGAATTCATATGTCGCCCTGGCTGACGGTAGTAGGCATCGGTGAAGACGGCTTCAAGGGCCTGGGCAGAAACGCCCGGCACGCCCTGTTGCGCGCCTCGCGCATTATTGGCGGGCAACGCCAGCTGGACTTGTTGCCGGTGTGCATCCGTGGCGAACGCCAGGTGTGGCCCAGCCCGTTCTCCCTGGAGCCGGTGCTGGCCAGGCGTGGTGAAGCGGTGTGCGTGCTGGCCAGCGGCGACCCGATGTTCTATGGCGTAGGCGCGAGCCTGGCGCGGCAGGTGCCCGCAAATGAGCTGCTGATCCTGCCGGCGCCCTCTTCCGTGTCCCTGGCGGCGGCGCGTCTGGGCTGGCCGTTGCAAGAGGTTGTGACGCTGTCGGTGGTTGCCCGGCCGATGGCGGCGCTGAATGCGCATCTGGCCAGCGGCGTGCGTTTGCTGGTGCTGAGCAATGACGGCCAGAGCCCGGCGGCGATTGCCACACAATTGGCCGAGCGCGGGTTTGGCGCAAGTCGCCTGAGTGTGTTTGAACACCTCGGCGGGCCGGATGAGCGGCGCATCGACGGCATCGCCCGGGATTGGCCTGGCGAACCGATTGCCGCGTTGAATCTGCTGGCCATCGACTGCGTGGCCGACGCCAACACAGCGCGCCTGTCACGCCTGGCAGGGCTGCCGGACTCGGCCTTCAGGCACGACGGCCAACTGACCAAGCGCGACGTGCGCGCCATGACCCTCGCCCGCCTCGCGCCGATGCCCGGTGAACTGCTGTGGGACGTGGGCGCGGGCAGCGGCTCCATCGGGATCGAATGGATGCGCGCCCACCCCAGCTGCCGCGCCCTGGCCATCGAGGCCGATGAAGGCCGGCAACTGTTGATCGAACATAACCGTGATGCCCTTGGCGTACCCGGCCTGCAACTGATTCGCGGCACCGCGCCCCACGCCCTGAACGAGCTGGAAGCGCCCGACGCCATCTTCATCGGCGGCGGCGTCACCCGCGACGGCGTGCTCGACACTTGCTGGCAACACCTGCGCCCGGGCGGCCGGCTGGTGGCCAACGCCGTGACCCTGCAAAGTGAAATGACCCTGATGGCCTGGCGCGAACAACACGGCGGCGAGCTGACCCGCATTCATGTGGCCCAGGCCCAGCCACTGGGGGGCTTTGATACCTGGCGCCAGGCGCTGCCGATCACCCTGCTGGAAGTGATCAAGCCGCTATGAAACGCATCCTGCTGTTGGGCGGCGTGACGGAAGCCCTGGCCATCGCCCGCACACTGGGGCCCGAGCATATCTACAGCCTGGCGGGTGTTGGCCGCGTTCCCACCGACCTTACGTGCCAGGTGCGCGTCGGTGGCTATGGCGGCGCGGAAGGTTTGGCGCAGTTCATTCGCGATGAAGGTATCGAGCTGGTGCTGGACGCGACCCATCCGTATGCCGCACAGATCAGCGCCAACGCCGCCCATGCCGCAGGTTTATGCGGCATTCCCTGCTGGGCCCTGCGCCGCCCGGCGTGGCAGCCACAGGCGGATGATGACTGGCGCGAAGTCGGTGACTGGGCGGAGTTGATTGAAGCTCTGAAACCCTTCAAGCGACCACTGTTCACGCTGGGCCGTGAACCGTTGCAACACCTCGACGAAATCCCCGCCGAGCAGTTCTGGACACTGCGCGCACTGGATGTGTACCCCGGCAATGAGCGCTGCGAAGTGATTGGCGCCCGTGGGCCGTTTTTGATCGAGGATGAACGGGCGCTGTTTGAGCGGCGGCAGATTGATGTGCTGATCAGCAAGAACAGCGGCAGCACGGCTACCGAGCCGAAGCTGGAAGTGGCACGGGAGCGGGGGGTGCCGGTGTTGGTGTTGAGGCGGCCGGTGTTGGCGCAGGTGGATAGGGCATTCACGACAGTCAACTCGGTACTGGAAGCATTCCAGTCTGTATGACGCAACACGAAACAAAGGTGGGAGCTGGCTTGCCTGCGATGCAAACGACACGGTCATTCAGATACACCGCGGCGATGCTATCGCAGGCAAGCCAGCTCCCACACTAACCTGCGTCGCGCTGTTAGCTCCGCGCGGCAGCCGTCTGTCCGGCTGCATCGTGCACCCGATCAGCCAGTAACTCCGCCAGCTCGATCAACTGAGCGACGCCCAACAACTCCTCTCGCTTCGATCCTTCCAGGCTAAACGCCAAGTCGCAACTCAGCGCGTTGGCCGAGGCGAGTGTTTCAATGAGGTTGACCAACAGGTCTTCGGTGCTGATTCCGTCGGCTACGGTGAACAGCCGAAAAGGGGGATTGGGGGTAGGTTTAATCATTGTGAAGCTCCGGAGAAGTACAAAGGAGCTACCACTGATCGCCGCGATGCGATGGGGGTGGTAGCTGAACGCGGGTTCGCGGACCGGCTCTCCAGAACACCGGCATACCCGAAGGTATCCCGCGCACAGCCACCATAGCGCCGCACAGTAGACGATAAAAAAGCGCCAACTGAAAGGACACGATGACGCTTTTGCGTCTGAAGAAATCCGGGCCGCGACGCCCGACCACTGAGTTTGCAGTGGTGTTCGGAGACTAGAGATTGAGTTTCCTAGAGACAACCGCCAATCACTGTCGGAAATTTCTGTGGAGGGCCTCCACATTCGAATCGAACACAATCCAAACTGTGGGAGCTGGCTTGCCTGCGATAGCATCACCTCGTTCCAGCAGGAAGACCGAGTCGCCTGTATCGCAAGGTGCAATGACCTCGTAGGAAAGCGCCTCAATCATCGACATCCTTTTGACAACCTCGCTTTAAAAACTGATTCGCCTTACACCCCCCTCCGAACCAGCCGGCTGGTTCAGCCAAAAGCCCTCGCCCTAAGCTCCCCTCCCGCAGTTTTGCACCAGAGTCTGCGATGGGGATGCACTGCTTTTGCGGAGCATCGTGACTTGTCATTCTGTATCCCAAGGAATACGATCCAAGATGATTCACTTCAAGAAATCCAAGCATTTCCTGGAGTGGCTTGATTCGTTAAACAATAAACCGGCCCGTGCACGCGTACTGGCAAGGTTGAATAACGCACAATCAGGCAACTTCGGAGACTGTGAGACAGTAGGAAATGGCGTTTCGGAAATGCGCATCCACTACGGTCCTGGATACCGGGTTTATTTCACTCGTAGAGAGGAGGTGGTTTACCTGTTGTTGATAGGCGGCGATAAATCAACGCAGAAACGCGATATCCAGCGCGCTAAGCAAATTGCAGCAGACTTTGAAAAAAAAGGAGTAAGCCATGACTGAATTTACAGACTTCGACATAGCGGAACACCTCAAGACTCCTGAAGATATGGCTGAGTATCTTGAAGCGTGCTTCGAGGAGGATGCCGGTGACGGACTGCTTATTCGTTCAGCCCTCAACAACATCGCCCGCGCCCAAGGCATGACTCAAGTAGCCCGCGACGCAGGCCTCGGACGCGAAAGTTTATATAAAGCCCTCTCCAGCACTGGCAATCCCGAGTTCGCGACTATCATGAAGGTCATGAAAGCGCTCGGCCTGAAGCTGCACGCCACAGCTGGTTGATAGCACTGCGACACCAAACCACACCGCCCCTTTTTACTTATCCTCCCCGATCAGGCTAAATACCCACCTGATCGCTTAACCCTACGGATTGTCCGCCATGGCCCGTCAACGCTTTGCAATTGCCTGGATCGCCTGCTTTGCAGTGCTGTTCAATGCGTTTGCCATGCCGATGGCCGGAGCGATGCAGCGCTCGAACAATTCCCTCGACCAACTGCTGTGGGGCAGTTTCTGCTCCTCCAATGCCAACAAGCTGACGGCCATTGCCCTGGGCAAGCTGGAGATTCCGGCGCCGCAGCAGGACGATCACTCCACCATGCAGCATTGCTGGTGCTGCTCGGGCTCGGCGCCATTAGTGGCGTTGCCGGGGCATTCACCAACACTGTATTTCGCAAGATTCGACGCGGTGCAAGACCTGCCGCCGCCGTCATTGCAATCCCCCACCCCGCGCCAGCAATGGCCGAGCCTTAACCCCCGCGCCTCTCCAACGGTCTGATTTCTTCGCAAGTGAACTGCGTTTAGAACCGTTCTGGAGAACTGCCATGCTCAAATCTTCCCTGCTTCTGGCTGCGTTGTTGCTGCCGGTGTGTGCTGCTGCCAATGCCGAAGACTTCAAGGTCGGCGAACTGGTGGTCAGCGAACCCTGGTCCCAGGAACTGCCGCCCAATGCGCCGACCGTCGCGGCGTATTTCGTGATTCATAACCAGGGCGAGCATGCGGATCGCTTGCTCAGCGTCGACACGCCCGTGGCCGCCAAGGCCGAACTGCATGAGCATGTGATGCAGGGCGATCTGATGAAGATGCAGCAGGTGACCAGCGTCGCGGTGCCGGCCAAAGGTGACCTGGCGTTCGCGCCCATGGCCTACCACGTGATGCTGCTGGACCTGAAGGACCGCAGCGTTTTGCGCGACGGCCAGCATTTCCCGCTGACCCTGAACTTTGAAAAGGCCGGGCCAGTGAAGGTGGAAGTGTCAGTGCAGAAGCAGCCGCCCATGGCCAGCCACGAACACATGCACGCCCAATAGATAAACCTTGATGGGCGCCCCACGCGCCAGGTTGTCCCCGCACCGCCGTAAGCCTGTAGGCCTTATGCGCGGCAGCTGGATCAGCCTGTTCGCCATGCTGATGATCTTTATCGGTCCGCTGATTTCCCAAGCGATGCCGATGGATCATCACGCCGGCATGTCGATGGAAATGTCCATGGACGCGCCGAGCTGCCATGGCGCCGCCAAGCCTGCGACCGATCACCACAAAGCACCCGACGAACACCACGTGCTCTGGGAAAAGTGCGGCTATTGCAGCCTGCTCTTCAGTTGCCCGGCGCTGCCTGGCAGCGTGTCGTTTGTCACCCTCGGCAGCCCGCCGCCCGCCAACGCCCTGACCCCCGCCCCACGCCTGGGCCATGCCCGGCAAACCGTGTTCCCCGGCGCCCGCAGCCGCGCCCCGCCCATCATCGCGTAAGCACTTCACACCGTTACTTCACCCCGGCCGACTTTAGACAGACAGCCGCAGGCTGCTGGCCGTGTTGTTTACGAATGAATGATGGAATTTTTCATGTCCAGGTTTTCTGCTGACACCCGTTTGGGATGTACTCCCGTTTTCGCCGTTCTGTGTGGCGCGCTGCTGGTTCCTCAGGTCCACGCCGACGAGCCTGCCGACCAGAACGAACTGAGCCCGACGGTGATCACCGCCATTGCCCCCAGCTCACCACTGACCGTCGTCACCAACCCGAAAGACCCGCGCCAACCGGTGCCCGCCAGCGATGGCGGCGACTACCTCAAGACCATCCCCGGCTTCGCCCTGGTGCGCAACGGCGGCACCAACGGCGACCCGGTGCTGCGGGGCATGTTCGGTTCGCGCCTGAACATCCTCACCAACGGCAGCATGATGCTCGGCGCCTGCCCCGGCCGGATGGACGCGCCCACCTCCTATATCTCACCGGAAACCTACGACAAGCTCACCGTGATCAAAGGCCCGCAAACCGTGCTCTGGGGCCCGGGCGCTTCAGCCGGCACGGTCCTGTTCGAGCGCGAGCCCGAGCAATTCGGCGAGCTGGGCACGCGGGTCAACGCCAGCATCCTGGCGGGCTCCAACGGGCGTTTCGACAAAGTCGTCGACGCAGCAGCCGGCGGGCCGCTGGGTTATGTGCGGGTGATCGGCAACCAGGCCCACGCCGATGACTACAAGGACGGCAACAACGACACCGTCGCCTCGCGCTACGACAAGTGGAACGGCGACGTGGCCGTGGGCTGGACCCCGGACGCCGACACCCTGCTGGAACTCACCGCCGGCCGTGGCGATGGCGAAGCCCGCTACGCCGGGCGTGGCATGGACGGTTCGCAGTTTTTGCGCGAGAGCCTCGGATTGCGCTTCGAGAAATCGAACATCGGCGAGGTGCTGGATAAGGTCGAAGCGCAGGTCTACTACAACTACGCCGACCACGTGATGGACAACTACACCCTGCGCGTCCCGTCGGGCACCGGGATGATGGCCGGGCCCATGGCGGCCAACGTCGACCGCCGCACCCTCGGCGCCCGTATCAAGGCCACCTGGCGCTGGGCCGATGTGCAGTTGATCAGCGGCATTGATGCGCAAACCAACGAACACCGCGAACGCAGCGCCATGGGCGTCGACACCTACAAGGACCTGCCCCGCAGCAAGGACGCCAACTTCCACAACTACGGGGTGTTCGGCGAACTGACCTGGTATGCCGCCGACCGCGACCGCCTGATCACCGGCGCCCGCGTCGACCGCGCCTCGGCCAAGGATTTCCGGCAAACCATCAGCTCCGGGATGATGAGCAGCCCCAACCCCACCGCCGGTAAAACCCGCGCCGATACGCTGCCGTCGGGCTTTGTGCGCTACGAGCACGATCTGGCGGACAGCCCTGCCACCCTGTACGCAGGGCTTGGGCATTCGGAGCGTTTCCCTGATTACTGGGAGCTGTTTTCTCCCGACACCGGGTCGGTCGGTTCCGTGAATGCCTTCGACGGTGTGAAGCCTGAAAAAACCACCCAGCTGGATTTTGGCCTGCAATACAAATCCGCCGATCTCGACGCCTGGGCCTCGGGCTACGTCGGCCAGGTGCGTGATTTCATCCTGTTCGACTACCAGCCGGGAATGATGGGCACCACCTCCCAGGCGCGCAATGTGGACGCGCGAATCATGGGCGGTGAATTGGGCGCAGCCTACAAGCTGACCGCCAACTGGAAGGCCGATGCCACCTTCGCCTACGCCTGGGGCAAGAACACCAGCGACGGCAAACCGCTGCCGCAGATCCCGCCGCTGGATGCGCGCTTCGGGCTCACCTACATCCAGGACGACTGGAGCGCCGGCGCCTTGTGGCGGGTGGTCGCGGCGCAAAACCGCATCGACCAGAACAAGGGCAACGTGGTGGGCAAGGACTTCGACAAAAGCTCGGGGTTTGGCGTGTTTTCGCTGAACGCGGCGTATCGCATCAACAAGAATTTCAAGGTCAGCACGGGCGTCGACAACCTGTTCGGCAAGGCGTACGCCGAGCACCTGAACCTGGCCGGCAACGCCGGGTTCGGCTACCCGGCCAATGACCCGCAAGCCATCAAGGAACCGGGGCGCACGCTCTGGACCAAGGTGGACATGAGCTTCTAAGCGCATCGCAGGCAAGCCAGCTCCCACAGTTGCAATGCATTCCCCTGTGGGAGCGGGCTTGCCCGCGATGGCGTCCTCGATAACACAAAAAATCCAAGCCTTTGCGGAGCACCCTGATGAACCCACCGAAGATTTCCTTCTACAACCTGGCCTGGCGCTGGCATTTCTACGCCGGGCTGTTTGTCGCGCCGTTCATGGTGCTGCTGGCCCTGACCGGCATCATCTACCTGTTCAAACCCCAACTCGACCCGCTGATGTACGGCAACCTGCTGACCGTGCAAAGCGCCGAACACGCGCTGAGTGCCGACGAGCAACTGCAACGTGCCCAGGCTGCCTATCCACAAGGCAAAATCAGCAAGTACCTGCCACCTGCCGACGCCACCAGCAGCGCGCAATTCGTGATGCACAACGACGGGCGCGAAGTGACTGTATTCGTCGACCCGTATCGCGGCACCGTGCTCGGCGAACAGGACGCCAAGTACAACCTGCAAGCCATCGCCCGTGCGCTGCATGGTGAGTTGATGATCGGCACCGTCGGCGATCGCCTGGTGGAACTGGCCGCCGGCTGGGGTGTGATGCTGGTGATTTCGGGCGTGTATCTGTGGTGGCCGCGAGGCAAGTCGGCGGCGGGCATTCTGTGGCCACGGCTGGGCAGTCGCGGCCGCTTGTTCTGGCGCGATTTGCACGCGGTCGCCGGTTTCTGGGGCGCGGCGTTTCTGCTGGTGATGCTCCTCAGCGGCATGACCTGGACCGGCTTCTGGGGCAAGCAATACGCCGAGCTGTGGAATAAATTCCCGGCGGCCATGTGGAACAACGTGCCGCAGTCCGACCAGCAGGCCCGCAGCCTCAACACCGCGAGCCAACAAACCGTGCCGTGGGCCATGGAAAACACGCCGATGCCGATGTCTGGCGAGCATGCCGAGCACATGAAGCACGCCGGCATGAGCCAGGGCCCGGCAGCCCCGAGTATCCGCCTGCAACAGGTGGTCGACCTCGCCAACTCACGCAAGGTCGAGCCCGGCTACAGCATCACCTTCCCCACCACTGCCGAAGGCGTGTTCACCCTCGCGGTGTTCGCCAACGACCCGCGCAATGACGCCACCCTGCATGTGGACCAATACTCCGGCAAGGTCCTGGCCGATGTGCGCTGGGAGCACTACAACAGCGTGGCGCGGGTTACCGAATCGGGCGTGATGCTGCACGAAGGCAAGATGTTTGGCGTGGTCAATCAGATCATCGTGCTGCTGATTTGCCTGATGATCCTGCTCAGCGCCGTCAGCGGTGTGGTGATCTGGTGGAAGCGTCGGCCACAGGGCAGCCTGGGGGTTCCACCGTTGCGCCATGACCTGCCGAAATGGAAAACCGCGATGGTGATCATGCTCGGGCTGGCGATTGTCTTTCCGCTGGTGGGCGCCTCGCTGATCGTGGTCTGGGCACTGGATCGCCTGGTGCTTTCACGGTGGTTTGGCCAACGTGAATCTGCCTCAGGTTCAGCGTGAAACAGACGAGATGCCCTACCTAGAGGCGTTATGTAGTCTTACGCGGGCTTTCGCCCACGCCGCACAAAGTGTTATGTTGTAACACTTAATGTGTTCTCCCACTCGCCGCGCCCTGCGGCGAGTACCGTCTCGAAGAAGCGATTTATCGTCCGATGAACAAGTACCTTGCGTCCGGCCTGTGCCTGCTCGCCCTGCAAAACACTGCCCAGGCCCTGACGCTTCCCGCCAGTGCCGTCTCAGCCCCCGCCGTCGACGACGAGCGCGTCGACCTGCAAACCCCGACCACCGCAGGTTCACGCCTGAACCTCACGGCCCTGCAAACCCCGGGCAGCGTTGAAAGCCAGACCGGCGAGCAGATTCGCGCCCGGGGCGATGCCACGGTGCAGGACGCGATTTCCCGGGCCACCGGCATCAGCCGCACCGGCACGCCGGGCGACGGTGGTACCTCGTTGTCGGCACGCGGGTTCACCGGCCAGAGCTCGGTGCTGCAGTTGTACGACGGCGCGCGCATGTTCGATGGCGCGGGCACTTCCACCTTCCCGGTGGACACCTGGTCCGTTGAGCGGGTGGACGTACTGCGCGGCCCGGCCTCGGTGATGTACGGCCAGGGCGCCACCGGCGCGGTGATCAACACCATCGCGAAGAAACCCTTCGAGGGCGAGATCGAAAACCATATCCGCCTGGGCTACGGTTCTTATGACCGCCAGCAGCAAGCCCTCGACAGCGGCGGCTCGCTGACCGACACCCTGAGCTATCGCCTGAACATCAACCGCCTGCGCAGCAACGGTTTCATCGACCGCGGCGAGTCCGGCAGCGACTTCGTCAGCGGTGCCCTGCGCTGGCAGGCGGCGGATAACCTGAGCTTCACCCTGGCCTCCGACTACGGCGACCAGACCCCGCAAAACGACTACGGCACACCGCTGATCAACGGCCAGTTGCACAAGGGCCTGCGGGACAAGAACTACAACGTCAGCAACGATATCCAGCACTACAACGACCAGTGGACGCGCCTGACCAGCGAGTGGCAGATCAACGACAACGTCACCGCCACCAATGAACTGTCCTACCTGAAAAACCAGCGGCGCTGGCAGAACGCCGAGAGCTACAACTACGTCGACGGCGGCCTGGTGCGCCAGAGCTACCTGGGCATCAAGCACAACCAGGAACAGGTGGGCGACCGCCAGACCTTCACTTTCAAGCACACGCTGTTCGGCCTCGACAGCCAGACGGTGACGGGGGTGGAGTACAACCGCATTCGCTTTCGCCTGGCCAGCAACTCGCCGTTCGATGACCTGACGAACGCCGGCCAACCGGTGGACATCAACCACCCGGTACCGCAGCCGTTTGAAAGCGCCAGCCCCTTCATTCCGCAGTCCGTCAGCACCACCAAACAGCTGGCTGCGTTCGCCGAAAACCGCCTGCAACTGAACGATAAACTGTCGCTGATCACCGGCGTGCGCCGCGATTACCTGCACATCGACAGTGACTCCCTGGTGGATGGCAGCGACTCCAACAAGACCTTTACCGGCAACAACTGGAAAGCCGGCCTGGTCTACGCGATCACCCCGGACACCTCGGTCTACGGCCAATACGCCACCAGCACTGACGGCGTTGGCAGCCTGATCACCCTGAGCCCGAGCCAGCAGCAGTTCGGCCTGTCCACCGCCAAGCAAACCGAGATCGGCCTCAAGCAGGCGTTCTGGGATTCCCGTGGTGAATGGACCCTGGCGGCCTACCACATCGTCAAAAAGAAACTGTTGGTGAGCGTTCCAGGCACCACCCTCAAGGAACAAGTCGGCCAGCAATCCTCCAACGGCCTGGAAGCCAGCCTCGACCTGCAACTGCCCAATGCCTGGCAACTGCAAGCCAACGCTGCGATCGTGCGGGCGCAGTACGACGACTTCTCCGAAGTGGTCAACGGCCAGTCCGTGTCCCGCGACGGTAACCGCCCCACCGACGTGCCGCGTCGCACCGCCAACCTGTGGCTGAGCAAGGCCATCACTGACGACGTGCGTGCCGGTGCGGGCGTGCGTTATGTAGACTCGCGTTTCGCCAACACCGCCAACACCAGCGAAGTGCCGAGCTACACCGTGGTCGACGCCAGCGTTTCATGGAAAGCCATGCGCAACACGACATTGGGCCTGCAATTGAATAACCTGTTCGACCGCACTTACGCCGTCAGCCAATACAACGACGGCCAGCAATGGATCCTGGGCGAGCCGCGCTCGTTCTTCGTGACGGCGGACTACACCTTCTAACTGAACGCAACACTGTCCAAATGTGGGAGCGGGCTTGCTCGCGAATGCGGTGTGTCAGGCACTGTATCTGTTACTGATCCACCGCTTTCGCGAGCAAGCCCGCTCCCACATTTGTCCTGTGTTGGACCTGAGAGTAAAGATGACCTCACTCAACCTCACCGCCCTCGCCTGGACCCCACCAGGCCACGAGCACTGTCATCACCAGTTCCAACTGCGTGACGCCAGCCTGCACGTGAACGCCGGTGAGTTCGTCGGGCTGATCGGGCCCAACGGCAGCGGCAAGACCAGCCTGCTGCGCTGCGCCTATCGGTTCAGCAAACCGGCTGACGGTGAGGTGCTGCTGGAACACCAGAACGTCTGGAAGCAATCCTCGAAGTGGTGCGCGCAACGCATTGCCGTGGTGCTCCAGGAGTTTCCCGACGCCTTCGGCCTGCGGGTGGATGAAGTGGTCGCCATGGGCCGCACACCGCACAAGGGCCTGTTCGACAGCGATACGCTTGAAGACCAGAACCTGATCCGCCAGGCCCTCGATAACGTCGGCCTGCTGGGCTTTGAAGACCACGCCTTCGCCACCCTCTCGGGCGGAGAAAAACAGCGGGTGATCCTCGCCCGCGCCCTGGCCCAGCAACCGCAACTGCTGATCCTCGACGAACCGACCAACCACCTCGACCCGCGCTACCAACTGCAATTGCTGCAACTGGTCAAGCGCCTGAACATCGGCACCCTGGCCAGCATTCACGACCTGAACCTGGCCGCCGCGTTCTGCGATCGGCTGTACGTGATCAACCACGGGCGCATCGTCGCCAGCGGCACACCTCACGAAGTGCTGACCGCCGAATTGCTGCGCGAAGTGTTCGGCGTTGAAGCATTGATCGACACTCACCCCTTGTCCGGCTACCCCCGAATTACCTGGATAACCCAACCATGATCCTGCGCTCCCTGTTGTCTCTCGCGTTGCTGCTCGGCACTGCTCAAGCGTTCGCCGAAGCGACCCATTACCCGCTGAAAATCCAGAGCTGCAACCGCGAAGTGACCTTCGCCGAGGCACCAAAACACGCGGTCAGCCACGACATCAACATGACCCAGATGATGCTCGCCCTAGGCCTCAAGTCGCACATGGCCGGCTACAGCGGCGTGACCGGCTGGAAGTCGGTCACCCCGGAAATGGCGCAGATTCTCGACGGCCTGCCGGAACTGGCGAGCAAATACCCGTCGGTGGAAACCCTGCTCAATGCCAACGTCGACTTTTTCTTCGCCGGCTGGGACTACGGCATGCGCGTCGGTGGCGACCTCACCCCGCAAACCCTGCAACCGTTGGGCATCAACGTGTATGAGCTGACCGAGTCCTGTGCCTTCGTGATGAAGCGCCCGGCGGCCACCCTGGAAGACACCTATAACGACCTGCGCAACCTGGGCAAGATCTTCGATGTGCAGGACCGCGCGAATGCCTTGATCGCACAGATGCAGGCACAGGTCGCCCAAGTGCAGGAAAACCTGCCGGCCGACAAGCCCCGCGTGTTCCTCTACGACAGCGGCGAAGACCGCGCCATGACCTCCGGCCGCCTGGGCATGCCCCAGGCGCTGATCGACGCCGCCGGCGGGCGCAACATTCTCGATGACGTGGACGCCAGCTGGACCCGGGTCAACTGGGAAACCGTGGTGGAGCGCAACCCGCAGGTCATCGTGATCGTCGACTACAGCGAAATCACCGCCGAGCAAAAAGAGCAGTTCCTGCTGAACAACCCGGCGCTGCAATCGGTGGACGCGATCAAGAACCAGCGCTTTATCGTGATCCCCTACGTGCAGGCCACGCCGGGCATCGACAACGTACTGGCGGTTGAAACCCTGGCCAAGGGGTTTCACGGCGAATGATTACCCGTCGCTATGCCCTGCTGCTGAGTGCCCTTGGCGCGTTGTTGCTGATCTCGTGCGTGGTCTCGCTGGGGTTCGGCTCGGCGCGGGTACCGGTGGACGTGGTGTGGCGGATCCTGCTGCATAAAGCCTTCGGCGTTGGCGAGATGGACTGGAGCGCGGGGCAGGAACATATCGTGTGGCTGATCCGCGTGCCGCGCATGCTGCTCGGCGCGTTGGTAGGCGCCGGGCTGGCGTTGATCGGTGCGGTGTTGCAGGCCGTCACACGCAACCCGCTGGCGGATCCGCACCTGCTGGGCGTGACCTCCGGTGCCACCCTCGGCGCGGTGATCGTGGTGCTGCATGTGGGTGAAGTGATCGGCTTGCTGACCCTGCCCATCGCGGCGTTCATCGGTGCGTTGCTGAGCATGATCGTGGTGCTGGCGGTGGCCAGTCGCAACGGTCGGCTGGAGAGTGACCGCCTGCTGCTGTGCGGGGTGGCGGTGTCGTTCGTGATGATGGCGGTGGCCAATTTGCTGCTGTTCATGGGCGACCATCGCGCGGCCTCGGCGGTGATGTTCTGGATGCTCGGCGGCCTCGGGTTGGCGCGCTGGGAACTGCTGGCCATTCCTTTCGCCACGGTGTTGCTGGGGCTGGTGTTGCTGCTGGGGATGGCTCGCCCGTTGAACGCGCTGATGGCTGGCGAGCAGACCGCCGTGACCCTGGGCCTGAACGCTCGCAATGTGCGGCTCAAGGTGTTCCTGATCGCCTCGCTGATGACCGGCGTGCTGGTGTCCATCAGCGGCTCCATCGGCTTTGTCGGGCTGATGGTGCCGCACATTGCCCGGCGCCTTGTAGGTGCCGAACACCGGCGTTTGCTGCCGGTGTGCGTGCTGTTGGGCAGTGTGTTCCTGGTGTGGGTGGATGTGGCGGCCCGCACAATGATTGCCCCCGAAGACCTGCCCATCGGCGTGGCCACGGCGGCCATTGGCGGGCTGTTTTTTATCGGGCTGATGCGGCGGCGTTAACCCCCCTGGTCGGCCTGCTTGAATGCATGCAACAAGCGCCGCGCCACCTGGCTGCGGGGTTGCCAGAAGCGATCGGTTTCCAGGATGGTCAGCTTGCCCGAGGTCGCCAACTGGCGGATCACCTCGCTGGGCTTGACCTTCACCACACCCGTGTCTTCGTCGATCCAGTCATCGCGCAGCAACTGGCTTTCGTCCGCGTGATAGCTGGGCTCATAGACAATCAACGCGCCGTGCACCGGGGTGAAGTAGTACCGCGCCCCCGCGATCTTGTCCTGGCGCAGCATCTCGATGAACCCGCGAATTTCCTTCTGGGCAATGAAGTTGTGGGCCAGGCCTTCTTCGTAGCGATCCGCCAGATGCTGGCGCTCGGTGTCGAGCTTGAACAACTGCTGGACGCCCATCACCTTGTAGCCCTCCGGGTAGCGGGTCGATGTGCCGGGGTAGCCGAGGTTCATGATGCCTTCGAACAATGCCTTGTAGGCCGGTGTGTCCGGCCGCAGTCCCACGGCCACCGAGGGGCCCGGGTCTGCCACCGGTTGCACGGCGATGAAGGTGTCGCTGTCGCCGTTGCCCAGCACCGCTCCCAGCCGCGCCTGGTGCTCCAGCGGCACAACCTGTTGCCATACCTGGCGCGCGGCATCGTCCGGGTGGGCGCACAACGGGCCCAGGGCCATGCGGGTATCGCGCACTGCCAGTGTCGTGGCCAGGCGCTTTATCCGGGGCAACAAGGCATCCCAGAACGGGCTGCTGTCGAGTACCCGCAGCTCGCCGGACTCCACCAGTTTCAACACATGGCTGTCGATGCTGCCACGACTGTTGAGGTGTTTCAGATACGCCGCCTGCCGGCGGCTGGAATCCCAGTCCGGGTCGATCCTCACCGCCTGATACCGAAACAGTGAGCCGTCGGGACACGACACATACAACGCCAGGAACCGCTCACTCTGTGCCACCCGCAAAAAGCTCAGCGCCGCCAGCACCACGGCCGGAGCCATCAGTTGCGCGTAGCCTTCGGCCTGAGGCAACTCGGGCGCAGCGCGCTGCGGCAGCCTCAGATACAGGCCTTGCAGGCTGTACCCGCTCGGCAACTGCCCGCGCAGGAACGCCCGGTCGAGGGCAAAGCCCAGGTCGTCGCCCTTGACCGGCGCACAGGCGACAAAATGCCCATTGTCGGAGGACTTGAGAATCACGCCAAAGCTCAAGTCGGCGCGCCCCTGGGCGTATTGATGACCATGGCGTGCCGCGTCGTCAGCATGCTTGAACACCGGGCCCAGCTGCCGATCCGCCACGGCATGGACCGCCGCCTGCGGTGCAACGTAGGCCAGGCCGGGCATCCAGCCCGGCAGCACACGCTGGGCAGTGCCCCACAACGGGCCGCCCTCCAGTACTTGCAAAGTCCCCACCCGCGCCAGCTGATTGACCAGCTCGGTGGGGCTCTTGCGGCCGCTGCGCATCTGCTGCTCGACGGCATTGCTGTAAGGGTCGTGCAACGCCAGGCTGTTGGGGGCCAGGGAGGTTTCCAGGTGGCTGAGCAACTGCGTCGCTTCGTTGCGCCGGGCCGAATCCAGCAAGCTGCGCTCGGCGTCCTGGGTACTGAAACCGATGAGTGAGCCGTCGGGCGTCAGCAGGTATTCGTGGGTCCACAGGTGACCCGACTTCAGGGCGGTCTCCAGTACTTTGGTCGAGAACAGGTTTTGATACACCGCGTTTTCTTCAGAGGGTAACCAGAACTCCAGCACCCGGGCGACACGTGACCGGTAGCGCGCGACCATTTTCCAACCAGGGGCCAGCAGCGCCTGGCTGACGTCCAGGCCCGGCAGGATGACGTTCGGGTCGAAGTCTTCACTCAACACCGGCACCGCCAGGGTCGCGACAAACTTGCCGTTGCGCTGCAACACCAGCCCGCCTTGCAGCGTGTCGCGCTGTGTGCCCAGCTGTTGGTGGACGTAACGCACCGCATCGGCCTGGTTGCTGAACAGCGGGCTCAATGGGCGACGCATAAAGTTGGCGAAGGCGGTCCATGGGGCCTGGCTGACATCCAGCTTACCCGCCAACGCCCAGCATTCGCTCGGCACCAAAACGCTCAACCAGCTCAACTTCGCCACTTCGTTGACAAACCCGACCGCCGAGAGCTGCCCGCTGGCCATCAAGGTCTGCACGTCTTCATAGACCCCCGACGGCTGGCGGACCGGGTTGAACAGCGTCGATGCCACCGGCGTTTGTACCTGCAGCAGCGCCTGGTCCAGTGTCGAGATAAACACCGGCAAGCCCGTCAGTGCGCCTGTCTCCCGTTGGCGCTTGGCCTCGACGGTGGCACTGGCCAGATCCCCGGCCGAAATAAAATGCTGCGCCAGCCAGTGTTCGGCGGTGGTCAGCCCCTGTGGCATCCAGTTGCGCCGGTAAACCAAGGCGTGCAGTTGATAACCCGCGGGGTAAATGAACTCGCCTTCGTCATCCACGGCAAACACGGCGCTCAAGGCGAACAGCCCGGCCCTATCCCAGGCGGGTACAAGCTCGGAGCAGACAAAGGCGTCCTGATCGCGATGCTTGAGCATGAAACCGAAACCGGTTTGCGTCGGTGCTTCATGGTCCAGGCGCGTGTGCAGTGCCCGAGCCGCGTCAGCGGCACTGGCGCACACCGCGCCATAGGCAATCTGCTCCGGACGTTCGCGCCGGGGTATCGGCAGGCGTAGCCGCCAGTGTTCGGCGATCAGCCCCGGCGCGCCCCACAACGGGTTGGCCTGCACCACCCGCACGCTGCCGGCCGCCGCCACCTGGCTGATCCACTCCCGCGCCGTCAGCGTGCCGCTGGCCAGGTTGAGGGCCGTTGGGCTGCGATGGGGCAAGGGGTCGAGCGCCTTGAACAGGTTCGCCTGGGCGGCAGAGTCGATCAGGTCATACGCCAGCAAACAATCTTCGGCGCCCGACAGGTAGGCCACGGACACCTGTTGGCGATTGCGGATCAGCGTGTGCACGTCCAGGGCGCTGAACATCTGCGCCTCCAGGCAGGCATCGTCCCGCGACCAGCCCGGGCGCTGCAGGCGCTCGGGTTCCAGCAACGAAACCCCGCGGCTGGAACCGTACACGGCCTTCAGCATGTGACCGGGCGGGAGCAGTGAGCGGCCCTTGACGTCCTGGGGGTAGACAACGCCCAGGGCAAAGCGCCCGGCGTCGCTGGCCGGCAATGGCTCAGTGGCCACGTAGAGACCGTCCGGGCGCTGCAGGATATAGCCGCAGTATTCGCCCTCACGCCAGCTGCCGATTTGCCCGTGGGCGTAGCGTGCCGCGTCTTCTACCTGGAGAAACCCGCGGCTCAGTTGCGGGCGGGGTGCCAGGGCGTAAGGTCGCCAGGTGTCGGCGACCAGCCCCGCCACATCCCACAACGTGCCCGGTTGCAACACCGACAGCGCCCCGGCGGCGGCGACCTTTTGGATCATCTCGTGGGGCGTCACGGTGGCGGCCCGCAGTTCATCCCCCAGCCCGTTGTCCGTCACCCGGCCATCGGGCAGCACCTGGTAGAGCTGGCTTTCCTCGGCCGAGCCGGAAGCGTCATAGGCCAGTTGAGCGCCGTCCGCCGTGCTGAGGTAGAAGGCCAGATTGCTCTCGGGGTGGATGCGCAGCGCGGCAATCCCCTGGGCAAAATCCGTGGTGTCGATAAAGCCCTCGTACAACCAGGGTTCGGCGCCGATGCCGGTGGCGTCCGGTGCGCTGCGGCAGTACCAGCCACGCAGGGCGAAGCCTGGCGGCAGGCTGGCATTGCCAAAAACATTCGCCAACACGAAAAGGGTTTCGCCGGCGGGTATCGGTGCGCAAGGCTCGCTGACCACATACTGCTCTGCACTCGAGTGTTTGAGGATGCAACCGACTCGCCGGCCATCCGCCGTTGCCTGCATACGGTCATGGGCATAACGGGCGGCGGTTGCCAGGTCAGTGAAAACCCAGCTCAGGGGCATATCAATGGGGGCTGCGGCGGCGAAAGGCGTTTCGGGCTCCCAGGTGGCCGGGACCCGGCCCTGAACGTTGTACCAGGTCTCATCCGCCAGCAGCACCGTCAACTCACCGAGTTTTACCAGCTCTTTGATCAGCCCTTCACGCGTGCCGTCAAAACCTTGTACGCGGGCCACACCTTGGCCATCGCGTTCAACTTGTGCCAGGTACTCGCCGAATTCACGCTCGGCCCGAGAGCCGCTGACAGCGTATTTGATCAACGTACCGTTCGTTCCGCTGGTGTAAAGCACCTTGATCTGATCGGAAAAAACCAGCGTCATGTCGATTGCTTGAGTCGACGGTGTACTGATCAGGAACGCCAGCTGTCGCGAGGTTTTTTGAGGATAGTTGGCACGCACCTCGGCCAGGTCGTAGACAGGTCGATTGAACTCGCCAACCATTTGGTGCCCTTCAAGCTCGACCCGCGTCAGAGCGTTGTCGGTGGGCAATGCCCCGCCCCACAACGACAGCCACCTGTCAGGGTCTGACAGCCTGGAGGCCACAAACAGCCCATCGCTGCGCTTGAAGATGTAAGCCTGGAGAAAAGAGCCGTGGGGTGAACCCACCTTGTAATGCAGGTAGCGTGCGACATCATCGGCAGTGACGAAGGCAGGGCTCAGCGACGCATGGACTTTCGCGAAGGCCCTCCATTGCGGTCCTACCACTCCGGCCTTGTCCCATATCCGTCCGGGCTCAACCACCGTCAGCGTGCCCACGGCAGCCACTTGCCGGACAAACTCGGAAGGGCTCAAGGTAGCGTCCTTCAAGCGTCCGTCGAGATCCGCGCCGCGATTGGCGAACAGCTGGGACTGCGCCTGCGAGCCGGTGCAGTGGTACATCAGCAGCGCGCCGTCGTTGGCGCGCAAGTAAAAGTGCAAGCCCAGGTCGTCGGTCCCCGCCATCATCACCACGGCAGCCAACGCAGAAGCCGTGAAGAAGTTTTCCGCCAGCCACGACTCTTTCGCCACGGTCGGTTTCGCTTGCGGTGATAGGGAGCAGTAAATACCGAAGGTCAAAAACTCACTGTCCGCCTTGTGCACTTTTGGCAGTGACAACTTGCCACTGGTCAGCGCAAACGCTGCCTTGAGTTCATCCGACGGAAATTCGGCCACGTACTGGTTCGACGCGCTTTTGTACAGGTAGCCAAAGAGACTCTCCTGCCGTGCAAACCCCAGCGGCGGCAAGACTGATCGCACCGCGTCCTGCCACCGGCGGCTGACTTGGCTGGCGAGAGGCACCAGTGCGTCCTGCCCGATTTGCGACAGGGTTTGATTGAGGGTCCACGGCGCCAGCAGTTGGCCAGGCTTTCCACCCAGCTCGGCGTTGGCAACGATGACCCGCAGGTAGCCGGCCCTGGCCGTCTCATTGATAAAGGCGATGTAGTCGTCGAAATCGGCCGCAGGCTTGGCCGCCATCAACTGGTTCAAGAAGCTGGCCTCAGTCGCAGAGCCGCTGCTTTCATACTGGATGAGCGAGCCATAGAACCCGGACAGGTAGTAACGGGTGCACAGCATGCGCACCTGGATGATGATGCGCAGGATATTGATGGGGAAAAAGCTGCGATCCAGGCGGCGCTGCGCGCCTGTCCAGTGCTGTATCTGCGCGGAGCGTCGGGTGCCATCCTCGCCGCGCGAACTGTACAGGGCGTGAACGCTGTGGCCCTCGTACGCCAGGAAATTCCTGTTGGCATCGACCTTGAGCAGGTCGCTCTGGAAGTCGAATGCAGTGGCGGTGCCGGCCACCGGCACGCTTGGCAGGTACATCCCGTCATCACGCTTGAAAACCAGCCCGCCAAATACCGTCTCGCGCCGGTTGCCGATCTGTTGATGCGCCCAATGGGCGGCATCGTGATCGGTAACGAACGCCGGCCCCAGATGGGGAACCGGCCTGCGCGTGCTCGCCGCTTGATCGTCTTGAATGTGAGTACTGTCCATGTTCATCGTCACTTGAGTGAAGTTAAGAAAACTGGCGCTGCCCCTGGGTTGCCGGGGGCACCAGGCGGGCTTCACTTTCAAGGGTTTGGCCGGACGCAGGCATTAGATAGTTAAGGCTCGGGGCGCCAGGCACCATCAGGGTGCGCCTGCACGCACAGCCTGCGTTGATTGGCGCCGCATTGGTGCATCGCCCACCCCCACAGCCCGGTCACGGCTCGCGCGCACCACGATTGCGCGCCCCGGCACAGCCTTTGCAATCACTCCCTCATCACATCATTGAGTCATGGAGATTGCACAATGAAGCGTCGCAGCTTGATCAAGGCTTTCACACTGTCGGCATCCATCGCCGCGATGGGCATGACCTGGACGGTACAGGCCGCCGAGACCATCAAGGTCGGCATCCTGCACTCGCTGTCCGGGACCATGGCGATCTCCGAGACCTCGCTCAAAGACATGGCGCTGATGACCATCGACGAGATCAACGCCAAGGGCGGCGTGAACGGCAAGATGCTCGAACCGGTAGTGGTGGACCCGGCTTCCAACTGGCCGCTGTTCGCTGAGAAGGGCCGCCAGTTGCTGACCCAGGACAAGGTCGCCGTGGTGTTCGGTTGCTGGACCTCGGTGTCGCGTAAATCGGTATTGCCGGTGTTCGAAGAACTCAACGGCCTGCTGTTCTACCCGGTGCAATACGAAGGCGAAGAGATGTCGCCGAACGTGTTCTATACCGGTGCGGCGCCGAACCAGCAGGCGATCCCGGCGGTGGAATACCTGATGAGCGAAGAAGGCGGCGGCGCCAAGCGCTTCTTCCTGCTGGGCACCGACTACGTGTACCCGCGCACCACCAACAAGATTCTGCGTTCGTTCCTGCACTCCAAAGGCGTAGCGGATAAAGACATCGAAGAGGTCTACACCCCGTTCGGCCACAGCGATTACCAGACCATCGTGGCCAACATCAAAAAATTCTCCGCCGGTGGCAAGACCGCAGTGATCTCCACCGTGAACGGCGACTCCAACGTGCCGTTCTACAAAGAGCTGGCCAACCAGGGCCTGAAGGCTACCGACGTACCGGTCGTCGCCTTCTCCGTGGGTGAAGAAGAACTGCGCGGCATCGACACCAAGCCGCTGGTGGGCAACCTCGCCGCCTGGAACTACTTCCAGTCGGTGGAGAACCCGGTGAACAAGAAATTCGTCGCAGACTGGAAAGCCTACGCCAAGGCCCACAACCTGCCGGGCGCGGACAAAGCCGTGACCAACGACCCGATGGAAGCCACCTACGTGGGCATCCACATGTGGGCGCAGGCGGTGGAGAAAGCCAAGTCCACCGACGTCGACAAAGTGCGTGAAGCCATGGCCGGGCAGACCTTTGCCGCGCCGTCCGGTTTCACCCTGACCATGGACAAGACCAACCACCACCTGCACAAGCCGGTGATGATCGGCGAGATCCAGTCTGACGGGCAGTTCTCGGTGGTGTGGCAGACCCAGGAGCCGATTCGTGCCCAGCCGTGGAGCCCGTATATCCCTGGCAATGACAAAAAGCCGGATTACGCCGTCAAGAGCAACTAAGACCGACTCGGTCTAAATGTGGGAGCGGGCTTGCTCGCGAAAGCGGTGTGTCAGTCGACGCATCCGAAACTGAGCCAGCGCTTTCGCGAGCAAGCCCGCTCCCACATTGTCCGTGCATGATCAGGACATTTTGTATGCCCACTGCCCTATACCGCTTCATCCTCGCCGCCCTGCTGTTGCTGCCCCTCGCCGCACACGCCAGCGACGCCGAAGACTTCATCAACGCCAACCCGATGCAACAAGCCAAGCTGCTCCAGGACTGGGCCGCCCAGCCTGACCCGGCGCGCATCGAGCTGGTGGACGCCCTGCAACAAGGCCAGATCAGCGTCAACGGGGAAACCAAGACCGTACGCCTGAACAACCGCCTGCGCGGCCTGATCGACAACGTGCAAGCCAGCCAGGAATTGCTCGCTGCCGACCCCAAGGTGCGCCTTGCCGCCGCCCAGACTCTGCAAAAAAGTGCACAACCTGCGCAGCTGAAATTCCTCGACCAGCAACTCGCCGGCGAAACCAATGATGACGTACACACAGCCCTCAGTCTCGCCCTGGCCAACCTGCAACTGGTAGACCCCGACCCGGCCGTGCGCCTGGCCGCCGTGCGCTTGCTCGGCGGCACCGGCGACCCGCTGGCCCGCACTCGCCTGGAAGCCCTGCTCGCTCCCGGCGTCGAAGCCGACGCCACGGTGCACACCGCCGCCGAGACCAGCCTGGCCCAGGTCAAACGCAAACTGATGGTGGGCGAGATTCTCGGCCAGGCCTTCAGCGGCATGTCCCTGGGCTCGATCCTGCTGCTGGCGGCGCTCGGCCTGGCGATCACCTTCGGCCTGCTCGGGGTGATCAACATGGCCCACGGCGAGATGCTGATGCTCGGCGCCTACTCCACCTATGTGGTGCAGTTGCTGATGCAGCGCTACGTGCCCCAGGCCATCGAGTTCTACCCGCTGATCGCGCTGCCGGTGGCGTTTTTTGTCACCGCCGCCATCGGCATGGCCCTGGAGCGCACGGTGATTCGTCACCTCTACGGCCGCCCGCTGGAAACCCTGCTCGCCACCTGGGGCATCAGCCTGATGCTGATCCAGCTGGTGCGCCTGGTGTTCGGTGCGCAGAACGTTGAAGTGGCCAACCCCGAGTGGCTGTCCGGGGGAATCCAGGTGCTGCCCAACCTGGTGCTGCCGTACAACCGCATCGTGATCATCGCCTTCGCGCTGTTCGTGGTGGTGCTGACTTGGCTGCTGCTGAACAAGACGCGCCTGGGCCTCAACGTGCGGGCCGTCACCCAGAACCGCAACATGGCCGCCTGCTGCGGCGTGCCCACCGGACGCGTGGACATGCTCGCCTTTGGCCTCGGCTCCGGCATAGCGGGCCTCGGTGGCGTGGCCCTGAGCCAGATCGGCAACGTCGGCCCGGACCTCGGCCAGAGCTACATCATCGACTCGTTCCTGGTGGTGGTACTCGGCGGTGTCGGCCAGTTGGCCGGTAGCGTCATGGCCGCCTTCGGCCTGGGGATAGCCAACAAGATTCTTGAACCGCAGATCGGTGCCGTGCTCGGCAAGATCCTGATCCTCGCGCTGATCATTCTGTTCATCCAGAAACGCCCGCAAGGACTCTTCGCACTGAAAGGACGGGTGATCGACTGATGAACCAGCCATTGATGCTTACGGCCGCGCAAAAGGCCGGCCCCAAGGTGACCGTCGCGGTCGGTGCAGTGGTACTGATCCTGCTGCTGGCGCTGCCGTTGTTCTCGCTGTTGTCACCGGAAAATCCGCTGCACGTTTCCGCCTATACCCTGACGTTGGTGGGCAAGATTCTGTGCTACGCCATCGTCGCCCTGGCGCTGGACCTGGTGTGGGGTTATGCCGGGATGTTGTCCCTCGGGCACGGCCTGTTCTTTGCGCTGGGCGGTTATGCCATGGGCATGTACCTGATGCGCCAGGCGTCCGTCGATGAGCTGCCGGCGTTCATGACCTTTTTGTCGTGGACCGAGTTGCCGTGGTACTGGACCGGCACCAGCCACTTCCTCTGGGCAATGTGCCTGGTGGTGTTGGCGCCGGGATTGCTGGCGCTGGTGTTCGGGTTCTTCGCCTTCCGCTCACGGATCAAGGGCGTGTACTTCTCGATCATGACCCAGGCCCTGACCTTCGCCGGGATGCTGTTGTTCTTCCGCAACGAGACCGGGTTTGGCGGCAATAACGGCTTTACCAATTTCCGCAGCATCCTCGGGTTTGGCATCACCGAGCCGGGCACGCGAGCGGCGCTGTTTGTGGCCACCGTGGTGTTGTTGGTGGCGAGCCTGTACATCGGCTGGCGCCTGGCCCAGAGCAAGTTCGGCCGGGTGCTGACGGCACTGCGGGATGCGGAAAATCGCCTGATGTTCTGCGGTTACGACCCGCGTGGCTTCAAGCTGTTCGTGTGGGTGTTGAGCGCGGTACTGTGTGGTTTGGCGGGCGCGTTGTATGTGCCGCAAGTGGGCATCATCAACCCCAGCGAAATGTCGCCGACCAACTCCATCGAGGCCGCTGTGTGGGTGGCCCTCGGCGGGCGTGGAACCTTGATCGGCCCGCTGCTGGGCGCCGGTGTGGTCAACGGCATGAAGAGCTGGTTCACCGTGGCGTTTCCTGAGTATTGGCTGTTCTTCCTCGGTGCGCTGTTCATTATCGTCACCCTGTATTTGCCCAAGGGTGTGATTGGCCTGCTGAAGAAGAGGGGCGACCAATGAGAATTACAGCGACGGCGGAATTCATGCTCGAGCCCATTCTTGAACCGAACAAAGACCAAGGCAGCGCCCGCGATGCCATTGGCCTCGGTCAGGCCGCCGGCAAAGGCCTGAACACCCGCCACGGCACGATCCTGACCCTGGAAGACATCAGCGTCAGCTTCGACGGCTTCAAGGCGTTGAACGACTTGAACCTGTACATCGGCGTCGGCGAATTGCGCTGCATCATCGGCCCCAACGGCGCGGGCAAGACCACGCTGATGGACGTGATCACCGGCAAGACCCGGCCCAGCCACGGCAAGGCCTGGTTCGGCGAAACCCTCGACCTGACGAGCATGAGCGAAGTGCAGATCGCCCAGGCCGGCATCGGTCGCAAGTTCCAGAAGCCCACGGTATTCGAAGCCCTCAGCGTGTTTGAAAACCTGGAGCTGGCGCAGAAGACCGACAAATCGGTGTGGGCCAGCCTGCGGGCACGCTTGAGTGGTGAGCAGAAAGATCGCATCAGCGAAGTGCTCGACACCATCCGACTCACCGCTTCAGTCAATCGCCCGGCCGGCTTGCTGTCCCACGGCCAGAAACAGTTCCTGGAAATCGGCATGCTGCTGATGCAAGACCCGCAACTGTTGCTGCTGGATGAACCGGTGGCGGGCATGACCGATGCCGAAACCGAGTTCACCGCCGAGCTGTTCAAGCGCCTGGCGGGCAAGCATTCGCTGATGGTGGTGGAACACGACATGGGCTTTGTCGGCTCGATTGCCGACCACGTGACGGTGTTGCACCAGGGCAGCGTGCTGGCCGAAGGGTCGCTGGAACAGGTGCAGGAAAATGAGCGGGTGATCGAGGTTTACCTCGGCCGCTGAACCTGATCGTTCCCACGCTCCGCGTGGGAACGCATCCGGTGACGCTCTGCGTCACACGGCGGACGCGGAGCGTCCATTGCGGCATTCCCACGCAGCGTGGGAACGATCATTAAGGGGAACTGAACATGCTGCAAGTCGACAAGCTGCACCAGTACTACGGCGGTAGCCACATCCTGCGCGGGCTTTCCTTTGAGGTAAAAGTCGGCGAAGTCACCTGCCTGCTGGGCCGCAACGGCGTGGGCAAGACCACCTTGCTCAAGTGCCTGATGGGTTTGCTGCCGGCCAAGGAAGGTGCGGTGAACTGGGAAGGCCGCGCCATTACCGGCTTCAAGCCGCACCAGCGGGTGCACGCCGGTATCGCTTACGTGCCCCAGGGCCGGGAGATTTTTGGCCGCCTGACAGTGGAAGAAAACCTGCTGATGGGCCTGTCACGCTTCCCCGGCTCCGAAGCCAAGGAAGTGCCCGCTTTCATCTACGAGCTGTTCCCGGTGCTGCTGCAAATGAAGCAACGCCGGGGTGGTGACTTGTCCGGCGGCCAGCAACAGCAGCTGGCTATCGGTCGGGCCCTGGCCAGCCGCCCGCGCCTGTTGATCCTCGATGAACCCACCGAAGGCATCCAGCCGTCGGTGATCAAGGAGATCGGCGCGGTGATCAAGAAGCTCGCGGCACGCGGCGACATGGCGATTCTGCTGGTGGAGCAGTTCTATGATTTTGCCGCGGAACTGGCCGACCAGTACCTGGTGATGTCCCGGGGCGAAATCGTCCAGCAGGGGCGTGGAGAAAATATGGAAAGCGAGGGTGTGCGCGGGCTCGTTACGATCTAATCTGTAGCGTCCTAACGATAAGCACTGACCATGACCCTACCTGCCCCCACCGCGCTGTTCACCCCAAGCTGGCACGCCGAGCTGGAACTCGGCTACGCGCGTTTCGGCGACACCACGCGCCCGGTGATGCGCCGCCACCTCGGGCCGCTGCGGGTGCAAAAGCATCTGTACGCCGAAGGCCCCGAGGTGTGCCAGCACATCATCGTGCACCCGCCGGGCGGGATTGCCGGCGGTGATCGTCTCGATATCAGCGCCCATGTCGCCGAAGGTGCGTGGGCGCAACTGACCAGCCCCGGCGCGGCCAAGTGGTACCGCGCCGGCGGGCCGGCGTATCAGAAACTGGAGCTGACGATTGAGGCGGGCGCGACGCTGGAATGGCTGCCGCAGGAGACCATCGTGTTCAGCGCCGCCCAAGCCGAACTCACCACCCGCATCGACCTGCAAGGCGATGCCCGGCTGTTTTACTGGGACGTGGTCGCCCTCGGGCGCCCCGCCAGCGGCGAGCGTTTCGACCTCGGGCACTTCCAGTCGCACCTGGATATCCGCCGCGACGGCCAGTTGATTTGGCATGAGCGCCAGCGCATTGTGGGCGCCGACGGTTTGCTCGACTCACCCATCGGGCTGGACGGGCAACCGGTGTTTGCGACCTTGCTGGTGACCGGCGAAATCGACCCTGAACTGCTCGAACAATGTCGCTCCCTGCCCCACCCGGTACGCGGCGACCTGACCCAATTGCCCGGCCTGCTGGTGGCCCGCTGCCTGGCCAGTGAAGCGCTGCTGGCGCGAGCCTGGCTGATCGCACTGTGGCGCCTGCTGCGCCCGGCCGTGCTGGGCCGCGAGGCTGTATCACCGAGAATCTGGAGCACATGAAGATTAAAAATGTGGGAGCGGGCTTGCTCGCGAATGCAGTGGGTCAGGCAAAGATGCATTCACTGACACACCGCATTCGCGAGCAAGCCCGCTCCCACATTGGATCTCCGGTGTTTTTACGAATGTATTTCATAGTGGACCTTGAACGATGGACCTGACCCCACGGGAAAAAGACAAACTGCTGATCTTCACCGCCGGCCTGGTGGCCGAGCGGCGGTTGGCGCGCGGTGTGAAGCTCAACTACCCGGAAACCATCGCCTACATCTCCGCCGCGTTGATGGAAGGCGCCCGCGATGGCCGCACCGTGGCCGAGCTGATGCACTTCGGCACCACCCTGCTCACCCGCGAACAGGTGATGGAAGGCATCCCGGAAATGATCCCGGACATCCAGGTGGAAGCCACCTTCCCCGACGGCACCAAGCTGGTCACCGTCCACCAACCCATCGCCTGAGGCCCGACCATGTCCTTTTTGATTCGTGATGCGGTGCACGCCGATTTGCCAGGGATTCGCGATATCTACAACGACGCGGTGCTCAACACCACGGCGATCTGGAACGAACAACCGGTAGACCTGGGCAACCGCCAGGCCTGGTTCAGCGCTCGTCAGTCGCAGTTTTATCCGGTCCTGGTGGCCGTCGAAGACGAGCAGGTCATCGGCTATGCCTCGTTCGGTGACTGGCGGCCCTTTGAGGGCTTTCGCCACACCGTCGAACACTCGGTGTACGTGCGCAACGACCAGCGCGGCAAAGGCCTCGGCCCCCAGCTGATGCAGGTGCTGATCGAGCGGGCGAAAACCTGCGACAAACACGTGATGGTCGCCGCCATCGAAAGCGGCAACCAGGCCTCGATCCGCCTGCATGAGCGCCTGGGTTTCATCACCACCGGGCAGATGCCCCAGGTCGGCACCAAGTTCGGCCGCTGGCTGGACCTGACCTTCATGCAACTGACGCTCAACCCAGGCGCTGTGCCGCCCAAGGAGTGACACTGATGAACGCCCAACTGCGTCGAGTCAATGCCGAAAGTTTTGCCCATTACCGCCCGGGTTTGATTGAGCTGTTGCTGGACGCCGTGAAGCACGGCGCATCGGTGGGCTTCATGGCCGACTTCGATGAAGCCCAGGCCGGCACTTATCTCAACGGCGTGCAGGCCAGTCTTAACGATGGCAGCCTGCTGCTGTGGGTGGTGGTGCGTGATGAACACGTCATCGCCAGCGTGCAATTGGCGCTGTGCATGAAAGCCAACGGCCTGAACCGCGCCGAAGTGCAGAAGCTGCTGGTGCACAGCGAGGCCCGGCGCCGTGGCCTTGGCCAGCAACTGATGAGCGCCCTGGAACTGAGCGCCCGCCAGTACAAACGCGGGCTGCTGTACCTGGACACCGAAGCCGGCTCCGGCGCCGAAGCCTTCTACCAGTCGCTGCGTTATACCAAGATCGGTGAATTGCCCGACTACTGCCAAAGCCCGGACGGGCGCTACACCCCGACCGCCATCTACTTCAAGACCCTGGGGCAACCTGCATGATTCCTGGCGAATTTCAGATCCAGCCTGGCGACATCGAACTCAACGTGGGCCGGCGCACCGCCACCCTGAGCGTAGCCAACAGCGGCGACCGGCCGATCCAGGTTGGCTCCCACTATCACTTTTTCGAGACCAACGACGCACTGACGTTCGACCGTGCCGCCAGCCGTGGCATGCGCCTGAACATCCCGGCCGGCACCGCCGTGCGCTTTGAGCCAGGGCAGAGTCGTGAAGTGGAACTGGTTGAGCTGAGTGGCAAACGCCGGGTGTTCGGGTTTGCCGGGCGCATCATGGGCGACCTGGATTAATGATCGTTCCCACGCTCTGCGTGGGCATGCATCCTGTGACGCTCCGCGTCACGACCTTCAAGAGCGGACGCAGAGCGTCCAGGGCGACATTCCCACGCAGAGCGTGGGAACGATCAGGAACTAAACACATGAAGATTTCCAGACAAGCCTACGCCGACATGTACGGCCCCACCGTTGGTGACAAGGTCCGCCTGGCCGACACCGAGCTGTTCGTCGAAGTCGAACAGGATTTCACCGTCTACGGCGAAGAAGTGAAGTTCGGCGGCGGCAAGGTGATCCGTGATGGCCAGGGCCAGAGCCAACTGCTCGCCCATGAGGTGGTCGACACCCTGATCACCAACGCGCTGATCATCGACCACTGGGGCATCGTCAAGGCTGACGTCGGCCTGAAAAACGGCCGCATCGCCGCCATCGGCAAGGCCGGCAACCCGGACATCCAGCCCGGCGTGACCATCTGTGTCGGCGCCAGCACCGAAGTGATTGCCGGTGAGGGCATGATCCTCACCGCCGGCGGCATCGATACCCACATCCACTTCATTTGCCCGCAGCAAATCGAAGAAGCACTGACCAGCGGCGTCACCACCATGATCGGCGGCGGCACCGGGCCGGCCACCGGCACCAACGCCACCACCTGCACCTCCGGCCCATGGCACCTGGCGCGCATGCTCCAGGCCTCTGACTCGTTCCCGATGAACATCGGCTTCACCGGCAAGGGCAACGCCAGCCTGCCGGAGCCGTTGATCGAACAAGTGAAGGCCGGTGCCATTGGCTTGAAGCTGCACGAGGACTGGGGCACCACGCCGGCGAGCATCGACAACTGCCTGAGCGTCGCCGACGAGTACGACGTGCAGGTGGCGATCCACAGCGACACCCTCAACGAATCCGGCTTTGTCGAAACCACCCTCGCCGCCTTCAAGGGCCGCACCATCCACACCTACCACACCGAAGGTGCCGGTGGCGGTCACGCGCCAGACATCATCAAGGCCTGTGGCTTCCCCAACGTGCTGCCCAGCTCCACCAACCCAACCCGGCCGTTCACCCGCAACACCATCGACGAACACCTGGACATGTTGATGGTCTGCCATCACCTGGACCCGAGCATTGCCGAAGACGTGGCCTTTGCCGAAAGCCGCATCCGCCGCGAAACGATTGCCGCCGAAGACATCCTTCATGACCTCGGCGCGTTCTCGATGATCAGCTCCGACAGCCAGGCCATGGGGCGGGTTGGCGAGGTGATCACACGTACCTGGCAGACCGCCGACAAGATGAAAAAACAGCGCGGGCGATTGCCTGGCGACGGCGAAGGCAATGACAACTTCCGCGCCAAACGCTACATCGCCAAGTACACCATCAACCCGGCGATTACCCACGGCATCAGCCACGAAGTGGGCTCGATTGAAGTGGGCAAGTGGGCCGACCTGGTGCTGTGGCGCCCGGCGTTTTTCGGGATCAAGCCGACGCTGATTCTCAAGGGCGGCGCGATTGCCTCAAGCCTGATGGGCGACGCCAACGCCTCGATCCCGACGCCGCAACCGGTGCACTACCGCCCGATGTTCGCCAGCTTCGGCAGCTCGCTGCACGCCACCAGCCTGACCTTTATCAGCCAGGCGGCGTTGGCGGCAGGCCTGCCGGAGCAGTTGGGGTTGAAGAAGCAGATCGCCGTGGTCAAGGGTTGCCGCGCGGTGCAGAAAACCGACTTGATCCACAACGATTACCTGCCGGATATCGAGGTTGACCCGCAGACCTACCAGGTCAAGGCCGATGGAGTATTGCTGTGGTGTGAGCCTGCGGATGTGTTGCCGATGGCGCAGCGGTACTTCTTGTTCTAAGCCCCAAATACGGCACTGATCGCCTGGTCGGTCAGTGTCGTGTTCAATGAGTTGAGTTCGCTGGTGATGCTGGCAAGCGAAGTGTCGTATTCAGCCCGACTCATGACGGTTCCCGGCAGGCTGTTACCGCGCGGCCGACCGAGGATATCGGCGGTCCTGGCGATGGTGTCGCTCAGGTCCTTCTTGGCCTCGGCAGACAAGCCGCCATCCCTGGCCCATTGCGCTTGCGCGTCCTCGTAGTCGAGCAACGCGTCAGATTTCCGGAAGATTCTCAAGTATTCCACCTTGTGGGCCCGCTCCAGAAACTCCTTCCACATCGGCTGCTCGATCAGGTTCTTGCGCAACTGCTCACCCTGGTCCAGCGCTGTCACCTGCTCGTACGCCGCCTCTACCATGGCCGGCGTCACATACTCTTCGCGGTACAGCATGGTTCTGGCCTGCCACGGCAAGTCCAGGCGGGCGGAAAGCTGCGAGGTGTAGGCCAGGTAGATCTCGACCTCATCAATAGGCGGGATCTCATTGCCTGCGTTGTCGTAATGAGAGACCAACATGCCCTCCTGGTCATACTCCGTATACCTGGCGCCTTGACTGATCAATTCTGCCACGCGCGCATGAGCGATCCGCCCCAACTCCTCCAATCGCCACTTGCCCCTGGCCAACTTGAGCACGCTGCTTCTCACCGCATTCGCGTCTTCATTGGCATAGGCCGAGCGCAACAACACTTCAACCCCCATGGCATTGAACAACTGCGCCCCCGCATCCACGCAAGCCGTGGGGAACTGTGCCATGCGGAACAGCTCCTCTCGCAACTCGGCGTCTTCGCCCATGGCCTCCAGCATGCGCCATACTTTCGCAGTCAGCTCCGGCAGGTAGCGCTTGCCCTCGACTACGGCATCCCCTGATTTGGACAGGTAGCGAATTTCGTTGAAAAAAGCTTCAGAACCGAAGGCATCCTCCAGCCTTTGCCACAATTGCTGCTTGGATTCCCATTCCTCGTCGGTCAATCCCGTTTTCCAGAGTTTGCTATCGGCCCGGCCTTTGGGTGGAAGCTGACGATCCGGATCATTACCGGCTGCCTCGATATATAACCTGAAATCGCTCACGGCTTTAGTACTCAGTAGCTCTCGGGAGAGCGTCGTGCGCGCGATGATCCGGGCGTTATCAGAACCCGGCGCAAATACCGGTACGCGGATAAGCGCGTTCTCACGCAAATCCAGAATGAAATGCCGTGGGCGCGGCAGGCGAAACACGCTGGCAGGCCACTCCTCCAAATCTGTTTCAGCCAGCCACAGCTGGCGCAAATCAGGCATGCGACTCACGTCCGGCGCCAGACCCAATGGATTGCTTTCAAGCGACAGCTCCTTGAGCTGTTTCAGTTTGCCCAAGACCATGACGCTCTCCTGACTCAGGACTATTTCATTGCCTCCCAGATACAACTCGGTCAGGTGCGGCATGGCGGCAATGGCCGGCGGCAGCCGCGTCAACCGGCAGGCTTGCACGGACAAGCTGCGCAGGCTGCGAAAGTTGGAAACAAACCCGTCGACGTCGTCACTCGTCAAGGCCATGCTGCGCAGGGTCAGCTTACTGACGTGATCAAAGTCGGCCGGCAATGGCGGCAGGGTGCGCAACTGCTGGCGCAATTCGACCCCATCCCACTTGATGGCCTGGCCGAGGTATCGACCATTGCCGTCGATATCCCGCACCCCGGTTCTGCGCCAGGCCGCCTCAATGGCCTTGACGATCCGGCCCCTGGCCCGATAAATCCGATCTGCCGCCTGGCCACTGGTCGACGCGCCTGCGCGAGCGCTAATCTGCCAGGTTCGCAACGTCTGAGTCAGGTTGCTGAATTCGCTTTCGAGTTCCTGTACCCAGGTGAGATCGAGTGGATCGCCGAGAGGTCGCAACTCGGCAATTTCGTTGGCGGTGATGTCCGGGTACAAGTTGCGAATGCGTGCCTGCAGGCTCCGCTCAAACGCCCAACCGCCGCGCCCGCTCAAGGGGTACCCACGCCTGCCGCCCGACAACTGCGATAGCGGTTTGAAGAACGGTTGGGCGGGTTGCATCTGCAGCACCTTGCGCAAGGCACCGCGCGACAGGGCATGTTCCTGGATTTTGCCTCTTAACTCCGGCCCCTGCCCAATGCCTGGCAATCCCAGAGACTGGCGGTGGGTGTCTGGCAGGGCATGTTGCAAGGCGCCGTACAGATTGTCGACGACATGCAGGCTTTGCCCTCGTGCGTCAAACGCCTCGTAGCGTCCATCGCCCCTGTGCACCAATACCTTGCGGTGCGCGGACTCGGGTGGGCCGTAGCCGGCACGCAGGCTTCCGGCCAGGGAGCCTTCGCGAACCTCAATGCGCAAGTCGTTTCGCCAGCCAGGAAGGCGCTCCAGCGTGTTGAGCGCCAGCGCTTCGGTGTCAACATTGGCCAACTCGTCCAGATAAAGCCCTTCGTAGGCCCGGGCCAGGCGCAGATGCCCAAGTTGCCGGCGCGCTTGCTGCGCCAGCTCCAGGGGAATCTTGCGATTGTTGACCAGGCTCGCCCTCTGCGAGGGGCTGGCACCTTCCAGCAGTTCCTCGACCATGACCGGTGGCAGGCTTTTGAAGTCGCGCGCGAACAGTTGCAGTTCGGCGCTGCCAGGCGATGACCGCCCGAGGTAAAGGCTGTCGAACACCCGCCGCAGGGACTGTTTGGCATAGATCCCCAGCCGCTCCTGCAACGCCTGGCTACGCAGCGCGGCCCCGTAAGGCATGTGTTGGCCGAGCAGGTTTTTAAGCTGCTCCTCGGGCAAACTCTCGACGATCAACGCCGGCAGCTTGCCGCCGAACAGGTCGATGCGGCTGATGCTGATCAGTTCCGTCCCGGGCGCATGAGGTTGGCCATACAACGCAGCTGTCCTGCTGGTGCCCTGGCCGTCAAATACTTCGATGGTCCTGCCGGGCGGCCAGCCGGTCATTTCCACCATCAACGACGCGGCGTAGCTACCCAGGTCCATCGACATCGACCCCGCAAGGATCTGCCCACTCAAGCTTTCGGCACGCCCGTAAGCCCGCATGCGCACCGCCGTGTCGAGTGTGATTGCCGGCGTCGGCTCGCTTTCCACGTACAGCCGGCGCAGCACGCTTTCATCGGTGTCACTGATCTTGCGCACCTGCTCCAACTGCGTATCGCTCAGGCCTTCCATTACATGGCTCAGTCGCCGCATCAGCGGAGCACCTTGCCACGTCAGGGGCTCATCGGCCTCATGGGTCCAGGCGCCAGAACCGTTGTTGACGATCTGAGGCTCATACGCCTCGGGCCTGCTGGGGTGCTGGACCCGGTACACGCCCGGTTCGTCTTGCGCGGTCACGGCGTAGCGATTGCCGTCCACCGACACGACCTGGCGCCCATTGACGGTATGTAGTCCCGCCTGGTCGGGAACCGAGCCTGCCGGCAGTCGGATGTCCTGCGCATAGGGCGCAAGGTCCGGCTTCCATAAGCGGGCCTTGCCCGACGGCAGCCTGACCGCCTTGAGTCCTTCGATAAACGGCGACAGGCTGATATGCAACGCAGCGCCGCCCACCGCCAGTTGCGCGAGATTTTCCAGCACGTCAGCGATATGCGCCCAGCCGGCCTCGCGGTCACCCTGGCCGAGTTCAACCACGCCCTCCAGTACTTCGTACAGCAGTTGCCCGGCCGTGACCACCGCCATCAGTGCACCCAAGGGCGGAATGAACATCGACACCAGGTTCAAGGTGAACAGGCCGATGTTCATCAGATGCGCCATCCGCCGGTCGTGGCCAGCCGCGTCGGTGTGAGCGGTGGGTATCGCCATGCTCAACCCATCGTCGAGTGCGCGCTTGCGCATGTCGGCGTACAGCTCGTCCCAAGGGTCGACGTCGATCCACAGCCCCTTGATCGGGTGGGCGTTGAGGTTCAGGTTTGGCTGGTCCTGCGGCGTGCGGCTGATATGTCGCGGGGACTTTATGACGGCGTTGATCGCCTGGAGTTCGGTAAGGGATTTTCTTGCGTAGTACTGTCGCCACGCTGGATCAGGGCCCAGGGCCACGCGCCTTTGCGGTTCATCGACGCGTTTCTCGGTGAACCGCCCGTAGTAGTAAGCCAGGTATTTTTTCCCGATGAACCGTGAGAAAAACTGTTGGTGGGCCGTGACCTGAACACCCCTGCTGTCCCAATAGTCCTCGGGTCTGTAAGCGGTCAGCTCACGGGTCGTTTCCTCTGCATAGTCGGCAAAGGTTTTGTAGCGCTTGATGGGGTGCTCGGGGTGGTCGGGGATGTAGACGATAAGCCAGGTGCCATACCCATGCTCCACGCTCGGGTCGATCATGAGGCAGCCGTGCATTTGCAGTTCCATGATACTGGGCCAGCGGTGCCAGACCTGCTTGCCTTCGTGCTTGATGCGTCGCTCGCCATTGGCGATGCGCTGCAGTAGCGCGTAGTCGTCGCTGCGAATATCACCTTTGAGCAACGCCACGTAGGCGGCGGCTCTGAAGGCGTCCTTTTGCCGGGTGATAAAGCGTTCACGCAGCAGGTTCCTGGACACGGTTTGCACGGGCAGCAGGTAGGTGGTGAGGTGTTCCTGGTACAGCCTGCCCAGGTCCAGGTCGCGGCATAACCGGGCGAAGGTCTCGATCGTCAGGGTCGTGGTATGGCGCTCGAAACGGCCATCCGCGCCGGGAGCGGTGATAAAGCCTGAAGCACTGTCGAAGAACCCGGCGCGGGTCTCGCGCGCTTCAAAATTGTTCAAGGCCGCTTGCAACAGGGACAAAGTCTTGGTCCGGTAGCCTGTCGCTAGTCCTTCGACCGGTACATAGAGGCGCAGATGCACCTGGTTGACGTCCAGCTCAAACCCGGCGGCCTTCAACGTGGCTTCAAGCAATGGCCGGGCGAAGGCGTTGACCTCTTGCACCTTGCCGGTCGCTTGCTCCAGTGCAGTGTGAGACTTGATGCTCGCCTCCAACAGGTTTTGCAGCGCAGCCTTCTGTGCCGGGGTGGTGGCCGCATACCAGGCGGGGATCTCTGGCTTGGCCTGCGTGATGGCTGCACGCAGGGCAGGAGATGCGCTGACCAGGCTTTCGGGGATGGCGGCTTTGATCTGTGCATAGTGACGCCCTTCGCCGCCCGGCAGGAGCGAGGTGGAGGCTTGAGGTGCTGGCATAAACGAGTACCGATAGGGAAATTAAGGCAATGACCTTAATCAGTCGCCCCCGGCACTCGGCGGTAGCTATTTGAACGGATTGCCCCCCATGGACGAACACTCAAAAAGCGCTGACAGGCTTGATGCACACGGGGGGATTTCCATGGGGTAATTAAGTCGTCGATCCATAGGTAATCCGGGGCCGATGCGTTAACTATTGCGTGCTATCCAGCGGCTTTTCGACTTATTAATCCACAGCGGTTTTCAGTAGCCTTTTTCCTTTGCTTACCCAAAGGAATGCCCCCATGCAGGATGCCCCCTCCGTTACTCCCCTCTCATCTTCCGACGACAACAGTGCGTTCATTCGCCAGGCCATTCCGGACTGGCTGGTACAGGCGCCGGCCCACCGCATAGAAGCGTTGAAACAGGCCAGGCTCGAACAGGCGCAGTGGATGGACAGCTTGTCGCCGCTGCAGCGAAGAACCTTGAAGGCGTTCAATGAAACCAGTTTCAAATCCCAACACGCGGTGGATAAACACCTGGCCAACGTCCAGGCACTCAAGCCCTTCGCCATAGGCCTGCTCAACGGCGCGCTGAAAGAACAATTCAACCTCACCGTGGATGTCGAAGGCACCTCTCTTCGTTTGTATGAGCCGCTGAGGCTCGGCACCCTGGGGATCAAGGCCGGCGAATACAAAGTACTGGAGGTGTCGCTGGTGCAGGCTGCCCTGCATAACTTTGAAGCCAGTGAAGGTGAAGACGGCGCATTCGATCCTGCCTCCGGGTTCACCCAATACCCGGGCCGGGAAGGCGCCTCTCCCAGGATCAGCCCGGCGCTGACCGTACCCGCCTTTATCAGGCTGTGCCGTACGCTGGACGTGGGTGCCCGCTACCAGGCGCACCTCAAGGAAACATTACTGCCCACCGACGAGACGGCCGCCACCCGGTTGCGCGACGCCGTGATCACCAGCCAGAAGGATGCCCTCAGGGCTGCGGCGTACCTGGCGCTGCTCAAGCAGGACATTCTCCCGGATGACTTCACCATGGTGCTCAAGGTGGTCGACGGCGAACGCAACCCGACGCTGGGCGGCAAGCCGGTGTGGTTCAGTTGCCTGAGCGTGATGGACCGCGCGCTCATGGGGAGCGTGGTGTTTACACCGGTGGAAAAATATCGCTATGCCACCGACTTCATCGTCTACCTGCCCCACGATCCGGAGCACCCGCTCAAGCGCTACAACAGCCTTGATGCGCTGAAAACCGAACTGAACCGCCAGTGGGTGGCGCGCGACAAAGCGCCAAGCGAATCCGGCAATAACAACCGCCCGACGCCCACGAGCTACCAGCATTTTTTCAGCCAGTTTCTCAATGAGCATGACAAGCCGGCGTTCTTCAACCGGTTTACCGAACCCGCTGCGGACTCCACCGCCGCCGTCGACGCAGTAGCGCGTTCGCCGGTGACCCAGACGATGCTGCAACTGGCCTTCCCGGTATTGACTACGACGGTCATGCCCCAGTCGCTTCCGCCCCCGAAAGCCGGCTGCAGGGTGGTGAAGACGGGCGCTCCCGACCTGTACCTGATGGTGGTCTCAAGACAGGGCCTGTGGGCTGACAACGTCGACCTGTGGGCCAACCTGTTTGAGCATGGCCGCGACAAGGCCCTCGGCGATGCGCGCGACCAGGCAGTGCCCACCGCCGATGTCGACGCCCGGGTGCGCGCGCAAAAAATCGCCCGTTGGCTGGAGGCCGGCGCTACCGTGCTCGGCCTGGGACTGGCGTTCGTCCCGGTGCTCGGCGAAATCATGCTGGCCGCCATGGCGGGCCAATTGCTCTACGAAACCTTCGAAGGTGTGATCGACTGGGGCGAAGGCGACCGTGATACGGCCAAGGCGCACTGGTTCGACGTCGCCCAAAACCTGGCCGCCATGGCGCTGCTGGCCGGCGCGGGGAAAGGCCTGCAAAAGCTCGCTGCACCGCCTACACCCGCGTTGGTACAAGGGCTCAAGCCGGTTCGTTTGCCAGGTGGCGAGCTACGGCTATGGAAGCCGGACCTTACGCCTTATCGCAGCCCCGTCGTATTGCCCAAGGACGCCACGTTTGATGACCTGGGCTTGCACAGCCACGACCAGCAGCCGCTGCTGCCCCTCGACGATCAACTGTATGCCGTCAAACCCGAGCCCGACGGCGACACCTATCGCATACAACACCCCACACGCTCCGACGCTTATGCCCCGCAGGTGGCGCATAACGGCGCAGGTGCCTGGCTGCATGAAGGCGAAGAACCACTGACCTGGGACGGCCCGGCGCTGATGCGCCGCCTGGGTTGTCGCACCCGGGGCTTGAGCGACGCACAACTGGAACAGGCACGCCTGGCCAGTGGCACTCGCGCCGATCAACTGCGCCAACTGCATGTGGACCTGCAACCGCCGCCCGCCCTGTTGAGCGACAGCCTGGCGCGCTTTGGCATCCATCAGCGGATCGAGACGTTTATCGAGAAGATGGGCAGTGACGACCCGCTGGATTATGCGCTGGCCGACCCGGCGATCACCGAGCGCGTGGTGGCGCACCGAGGCTTGACCTATCCGGCGGTCCTCGACCCGACTCCCCGGGTGCTGGACGAACAGACGATGCTGTGGCGCCGGGAAGTTGCCCAGGCCGCCCGGGACAGTCGGACCTCGCTGTTCGACGCGGATTATCGCGCCCATAACCTGAACCGCTCGCCCCCGGTACAGCAGCTCATGGACAGGTTTTCCGGCCTGCCGGCGGAGGTTGCCAGGCAGTTGCTGGAAACCGCCACGGACGCGGATTTAACCACGCTGAGTGGCCATCAGCAGTTGTCACCAAGGCTCACCGCCCTGGCGCGCGAAAGCCAGCAGCAAGTGCGCATGGCACGGGCCTATGAAGGCTTGTTCCTCGACACCCTGCAGAGCCAGGACAGCCTGCGCTTGGCCCTGCATACCCTGCCCAGCTTGCCGGGTTGGGACCCGAGCCTGCGGGTGGAAATCCGCTTGGGCAGCGAACAGGGGCCACTGATCGACGCCGTCGGTCCAGAGGCCGACGCACCGCCGCTGGTGCTGGCGATGGGTGAAGACGGAGCGTTCGGCGCCACCGACCTGTATGGCGCCGTTCTGGCACGCCTTGAACAGGGCCAGCGTCGAGCACTTGGCGAGGCGGCACGGGACGCCGGCACCTTGAAGCAACGGGTGCGGCAAACGCCATTGGCCCGGGACGAGCTGCGCTCGGTGCTGCTGGAATACCCGGTGCTGCGCAAACCCTTGGCAGGAGACCTGCGCCTGCGGGGCGGCTCCCCGCTGCACAAACTTACTCAATTGCGCAGCACCCATACGCGGGTGCGCAAGCTGTATCCGGGGTTCAGCGACGAGCAGGCCTCAGCCTTCATCGAGACCCTCGGGAGCGATGCGCGCACTGAGTTGACGCGCCGGGAAGACCAATACGCCGCCCTCAAACGCGCACTCAAGGACTGGGTGAATCGCAGTGCCCGAGAAGATACGAGCCGGCGTCCATTTGAGGTAAACCCGGGAGGCCGGGAGCAGTCAGTGGCCGATGCGTTGAGAGATTGCTGGCGCCGACAGACCGTGGATCGTGCCGGGGCCTACACCGGGCGCCGACTGGAAATCAGCGCCCAGGTGAACCTGCCCAAACTCAACGCCGATTTTGGCCATGTCGAGGAGTTGGTTCTCGACTACGTGAGCTTCAGCGACGGCCCCGGGCAGTTCCTTGGCAACTTCCCCAATCTGAAACGTTTGACCCTCAAACAAGTCGGCGGTATCGGACGCCACACGCTGACCGAACTGCCCGAAGCAATCACGGCCATAAAGGCGCTGACGCACCTGGACCTGTCGAAAAATGCCATCCGCCTGAGCGAAATCAGCGCCGGCCAACTGGCCGGCCTGAGCCGCCTGGAAGAACTGTGCCTGAACGACAACCCCTTGGGCACCCTGCCGGATTTCAGCCCGCTGCTACGACTGCGAAAGCTGGAGCTGCGTGACACCCGGATCAATCAGTGGCCCGCAGGCCTGCTGGAACTGCCGGAGCTGAGAGAAGTCGACCTGTCCGGCAATCACCTGAGCGCGGTGCCCGACAGCCTGCTCAACCCAGCCCCCGAAAAAGTGGAAGCCAGCATCCGTTTCAACCGCATGACCCGCCTGCGTGACAACCCATTCACCCCACAAGCCAATCAGCAGATGCGGGCGTACATCGCTCGCCTGGCACAAACTCGCCCGGGCTGGCGCAACGGCGGCCAGCCTGGCGCCTTCGAAGTACCCTTGAGCCACACCGACGAAATGCGGCGGATAAGGGACCTGTTTCCCGGCTACAGCGAGGAGGAAAACGAGCAATTCGTATTGCACGCAGGCGACGGGGCGCCGGCTGAACTGACGCGCCTGGAAGGCGAGTGGCAAACCTTGAGCACCCAACTGAACGCCTGGGCCACACAACGGTTCCTGGTGGCTGCCGACAGCGAAAACCTGCGTGCAGGGGATGCCAATCATCGCCAGCAATTCGCTCGAGACCTCAAGGCGTGCTGGCGGCGCATGACTCCCAAAGTGCTGGCCCAAGATGGTTCTCCCGCCGGCTACACCCTTGAAGCACTCGGTTTGAGAGTCGGCGACTTGCCTGCGCTGGAAGCAGATTTCAGCCACGTTGGGTCAATCAAGCTTCAGGGCATGCAATCCGTTTACGGCCTGGATGAGTTTCTCGGCCACTTCAGTCACACCCGTTGGCTCGACCTGTCGTACGGAGAGTTGCGTTCAATCCCGCCCAGCGTTGCCCGGATGACTCGGCTTACCCGCCTGGACCTCAGGAGCAACCAACTTTCCCTGAGCGAGGCCGACGTGGATCTGCTGGAGGGGCTCACCTCACTCAAGATCATCAATCTGAGCCGCAACCCCCTGGCGCGTACCCCCAACTTCGCAACCCTGCCGAACCTGCGTAGGGTGAATTTGAAAAACACCGGGATCACCGAGTGGCCGCAGGGCTTGGGGCCACATCAGGCGTTGGACATCGTTAACCTGGCGCAGAACCGCATCACGCAGTTGCCCGAGTCCCTGGTCAACCCGCTGCCCGAGGAGGCCGAGGCATTCATCTACGTCAACAACGTCACCTTTATCGACGGCAACCCGCTGAGCACCGAAGCCCGCAGGCAGTTGGTCGAGTATTGGAGCAATGCAACCTTGCTCCACCGCGAGGCAGCAGCGGGCCGGCAGCCCGGCGCGATGCGTTATCGGGCGCCACAGCCCGCTACAGTCGAGGTTCACGCGCCTCAAGAACAGATCGTGGACGACACACCGGAGCCGGCATACCAGCACTGGATGGATGGTCTGTCACCCGAGGAAATCGACGCACGACGCAGCCTGTGGGAGTCGATTGCCGAGAAACCCGGTTCGCAGATCTTCCTCGACATCCTCGACAACCTCAAAGAATCGGCGGAGTACCGCAGCCGCTATACCGACCTGCAATCGCGCCTGTGGCAATTGCTCTATGCGGCCCGGGACGATGGCTTGCGTGAAGAGCTGTTCAACCTGGCGGGTGACCCGCGCTGCGGCGATCGGTCGGCCCTGGTGTTCAGTGACATGGAGACCAAGGTGCTGACGTGGCAAGCCACGCGCTATGCCGCCGATGGCGAGGCGGGACCGGCACTCTACACCTTGGCCAAAGGTCTTTTTCGCCTGGACGAGGTGGAAAAATTAGCCAGCGCAGACATTCGGGTTCGAGAAGGCATGATTCGCACGTCGACCATGACCCCTGAACAAAAAGTCGCCGCCCTGGAAAAACTGGAAGATATTGAAATTCGCCTGGCCTATCGCATGGGCCTGGCCCGCCGCCTCGGCCTGCCCGGTCAGCCCAACGATGCCCGCTACCTCGCAACGGGACAGGTAGCGCCGCAGATCCTGAATAATGCCGCCATCACAATAGAAAAACTGGACAACTCCAAGAAGCTCGTACAGTCGCTGCTGGGCCGCGAATTCTGGCAGGCCTTTATTCGCAACCATTATGACGATGAGTTCAGAGTCCTGAGGGAGCCCCATGACGTGCGCTTGAATGCGTTATCCGAGGAACACGATGCGGGCGCCCTCAGTGATGAGGCATACGCAACCCAGGCTGAAAATGTGCAACTGCAACTGGCCGTGGACGAGGCGCAACTGATTCGCTCGCTGACCCTGCGCGACTGGGTGCCGTGCAAGGCGCGCTGCAGCATCACCTGATGGATTCAGGGCGTTTGCACCAACCGCCCCAGCCGTTGCTTGAGCATCTGGTTCTCGGCCCGCAGTTGCTGGACTTCCTCCAGCAGGTCGAGCGCCAGGGCGACGCCTTCCCATTCCAGCTCCAGGTCCTTTTGCAGCGCCGAGGCGCGCTTGGCCAAGGCCAGTTCATAATCGGTGAAGCGCCAGGACTCGGGACTGGTCCCCACCGGTTCAACGATGCCGTGCTCGACGATTTCGATCACGTAGGCCACCGACAGGTCGGTGGCCTCACAGAATTCTGCCATGTTCACTTGAACCAAACGGGGACTGCTCATCGTTAGCTACTCCATGATTCTCTTGGATCGAAGGCGGCTTTTTGTGCCAGTTCCTGCCACAACGCCTTGACCTCGTCGTCGGTGTTTTTCGGCATCACCGCCTTGAGTTGCACAAACAGGTAACCGCGCTGCCCGGCCTTGTTCAACAAGCCATGGCCCTTGGCGCGCATGCGCTGGCCGTTCTGGCTGCCGGCCGGCACCTTGAGGTTGATCTTGCCGGTGAGGGTCGGCACCGCCACTTCCGTGCCCAACGCCAGCTCCCACGGGGCCAGTGGCAGGGTGATGATCAGGTTCTCACCTTCCACATCGAATTTAGGGTGTGGCGCGAACTTGATGATCAAGTACAGATCACCATTGGCACCACCGCCAATCCCCGGCGCGCCCTGGCCCTTGAGGCGGATGCGCTCGCCGTCGGCCACACCGGCCGGGATCTTCACGTTCAGGCTCTTGGTGGTGTTGCTGACGTGTTGGCCGGCCGCGTTGTATTGCGGCACCTGGAAGTTGACCTGCTTGGACTCGTTGGACAGGGTCTCTTCGAGGAAGACCGGCAGTTCCATTTCCACATCTTGCCCTCGACGCCCGGCACTGCGGCCCTGGGCACCACCAAAACCATTGCCGCGCGAACCGAAGATCGAGCTGAAGAAGTCCGAGAAGTCGCCGGTGTCCTGGCCACCGCCACCGTAGCCGCCACGGCTCTGCCAGCCTGGCGGGCCCTGGAACGGCTGGCCATGCTGGCCGTATTTGCGCAGATCGTCGTATTCGGCGCGTTTGTCGGCGCTTTTCAGCGCTTCATAGGCTTCGGACGCGTCCTTGAACTTGGCTTCGGCGTCCTTTTCCTTGCTCACGTCCGGGTGATATTTGCGCGCCAGCTTGCGATAGGCGGCCTTGATCGTTTTGTCGTCGGCAGTCGGCTCGACGCCGAGAATCTTGTAATAGTCTTTGAAGTCCATCGGGAGTATCACCGTCCGTTATCGATATCGCACTGCCAGCGTCACAGCATGCGCCTGTTTGCGGCGTCTGGATTGACCGATCTCAATCTTGTGACCGAAGGGTGCGTCAGAAGTTTATCGGCGCTGCGGGCAGAATCCTGCAACCACCAACCGTATGGGGAGGATTTGGGGGCAAAGGCCGGGCTTTCAAGGTAACAAGTGCGTTGTATTTAGCGGATAGTCGGCCTACGCATCTGCACGCGGGTGGCATACACTGCGCGGCCGTTTTTCAACCGGAACCCGATTGACATGAAAAACCCATCCCCAGCCCGTGCCTGCGGTATCGACTTCGGCACGTCCAACTCCACCGTCGGCTGGATTCGTCCCGGCATGGAAACGCTTATCGCGCTGGAGGACGACAAGATCACGCTGCCGTCGGTGGTGTTCTTCAACTTCGAAGAACGCCGCCCGGTCTACGGTCGCCTGGCCCTGCACGAGTACCTGGAAAACTACGAAGGCCGGCTGATGCGCTCGCTCAAGAGCCTGCTGGGTTCCAAGCTGATCAAGCACGACACCAGTGTATTGGGCACGGCCATGCCGTTCACCGACCTGCTGGCGCTGTTTATCGGCCAACTCAAGAGCCGCGCCGAGACCACCGCCGGGCGTGAGTTCGAAGAAGTGGTGCTGGGCCGTCCGGTATTTTTCGTCGACGACGACCCGATGGCCGACCAGGAAGCCGAGAACACTCTGGTGGACGTGGCCCGCAAGATCGGCTTCAAGGACATCTCGTTCCAGTACGAACCGATTGCCGCGGCCTTCGACTACGAGTCCACCATCGAGAAAGAAGAGCTGGTGCTGATTGTCGACATCGGCGGGGGTACCTCCGACTTCTCCCTGGTGCGCCTGTCGCCCGAGCGCCGCCAGATCGACAACCGCCACGACGACATCCTCGCCACCGGCGGTGTGCACATCGGCGGTACCGACTTCGACAAGCAGCTCTCGCTGGCCGGCATGATGCCGCTGTTCGGCTACGGCAGCCGCATGAAGAGCGGCGCTTATATGCCCACCAGCCACCACATGAACCTGGCGACCTGGCACACCATCAACTCGGTGTACTCGCAGAAATCCAAGCTGGCGCTGGGCAGCATGCGCTACGACATCGAGGACACGGGTGGCATCGACCGCCTGTTCAACCTGATCGAGCAGCGCGCCGGGCACTGGCTGGCGATGGAAGTGGAAGAAACCAAGATCCAGCTGACCCAACAGGACAGCCGCCATGTGCTGCTGGACCGGGTCGAGCCGGGGTTGAGCGTGGAATTGAGCCGGGCGTTGTTCGAGTCGGCCATCGATGGCTTGCTGGAGCGGGTGCGCAATGCGGTGACGCAACTGCTCAACGACGCCTCGGTGGACGTGGCCCAGGTGGACACGGTGTTCTTTACCGGGGGTTCCAGCGGGATTCCGGCGCTGCGCCACAGCATCTCGGCGATGCTGCCGAATGCGCAGCATGTGGAAGGGAACATCTTTGGCAGTATTGGCAGTGGTCTGGCGATTGAGGCCAGCAAGCGCTACGGCTACTGAGTTTTAGCTGAAACCGTGGCGCGCCCTTCGCGAGCAAGCCCGCTCCCACATTCGGCTGCATTCCAAAGTTGGAACTCGGTCAAATGTGGGAGCGGGCTTGCTCGCGAAGGGGCCAGTCCAGGCAACATCAATGCCTAAACCATCCCCGCCAGCTTCAACTCACTCTTCAAGTACGCATAATAAATCGGCCCCGCCACCACCCCCGGCAGGCCGAACGCGGCTTCGAACACCAGCATCGCCAACAACAATTCCCACGACTTGGCACTGATCTGCCCACCGACAATCCGCGCGTTGAGGAAGTACTCGACCTTGTGGATCACGATCAGGTAGCCCAACGCCGCCACCGCCACCCAGATCGACAGCGACAAGGCCACGATGGTGATCAGGGTGTTGGACATCAGGTTGCCGATCACCGGTAGCAGGCCCAGCAGGAACGTCAGCACGATCAGGGTCTTGGTCAGCGGCAGGTGGATCCCGCACAGCGGCAGCACCACCGCGAGGAAGATCGCGGTGAACGCGGTGTTCAGCGCGGCGATCTTGATCTGCGCGAAAACGATGTTGCGAAAGGCCTGGACCAGCAGGTGCAGGCGATCAAACAGCGCGGCCGCCAGGGGTTTGCGCTTGGTCAGGTCCGGCACCCGTTGCAGGGCGATGATCGCCCCCAGCACCATGCCGATCAACAAGGTCACGAACATGTGCGCGGCGTCTTTGCCCACCAGTTGCAGTTCGCTGAGGTGTTTGCTCAGCCATTCGCCGATGGCCACGCGGAACTCGGCGGCGCTGGCCGGCAGGTAGGCGTCGAGGAACGGCGGCAACTGGCCGCGGGCACGGTCGACCACGCCCATGAACTTATCGAGGGAGGCCCCCGGGTTTTCCGCTTCGTGCAGCAGGAAGCTGATGGCCCCGGCAAAGATCAGGGTCAGGATGCTGACGATTAAGGTTCCCAGCAAGGCTACCGCCAACCAGCGCGCACGCCGGCCTTCGATCAACCGCTGCAACTGCGGGGTGAGCATGTTGACCAGCTCATACACCAGCAGCCCGGCCAGCAGGCTCGGCAGCAACTTCAATGGCAAAACCAGCAGCAGCCCGCCAAAAATCAGCACGCAACTGACCAACAACAACACGTGACGCTGAGAAAACGTTGGCATACAGCCTCAAAACGAACGGCGTTAAAGGATGGGCAGTCTGCCAGCGTTGGGTGAATCAAGCGAGAAGTCTAAACGCGGTCCAATGTGGGAGCTGGCTTGCCTGCGATGGCGGTGGGTCAGCCAACAAAGGCATCGACTGTCAGGTCGCAATCTTAGGCAAGCCAGCGCCCACAGAGTTCTGCATCATTATTTCTTCAGGCAGGTGCTCATAAAGGTTTTACGCGCATCGCCGGTCAGCGCCTGGTTTTTCGCGGTGGCGTTGCAATCTTTCATCTTCTGTTGCTGGGGGGTCAGGGTCTTGGCGTCGTTGGCCGCCGGGGCCGCCTTGAGGCAGTTGCTCATGAACGCCTTGCGATCATCTCCGGTCTTGCCACTGGTCTTGGCTTCGGCGTTGCAAGTAGTCATTTTTTGTTGCTGAGCCGTCTGTGCGGCAGTCGCGGCAAAGCCTTGGGAACACAGCAGCAGGCCCATCATCAACAGCGGAATACGCAGCATCTTCATGGAGTTTTCTCCCTGTTACCGTGCCGAGGGGCACGGCCTCCCCAGCAGTGTAGTCAAACCCTGTTACACCTTCCTGCCGCGTATATGGGTCCGGCGATACTGCTCCGGCGTGCAGCCGGCCTGGCGCTGGAACATCGCGATAAACGCCGAGGCCGTGCTGTAGCCCAGGTCAAACGCGACTTCCTGGACGCTGCGCGCGCTGTCCAGCGCCTCGATCGACGCCAGGAACCGCAGGCGTTGGCGCCATTCGCCGAAGCTCATCCCCAGCTCACGCACAAATAGCCGCGCCAGGGTGCGCTCACTGACATGCACCTGCTGCGCCCACTGGGCCAGCGCGCGGTTATCGCCAGGGTCGGCCTGCATGCCCTCCAGCACACTGAGCAACCCGGGATGGCTGGCATACGGCAGGAAACAATCGTGCACCGGCGCCTGCCTGAGCTGGTCTACCAGCACCTGGGCCAGGCGCACGTCGGCGTCGTTCTCGGGAATGTTGACATCACGCTCGGCGAAATCACTGAGGATCGCCTTGAGGATATCGCTGATGGTCAGGGTGCACGGCTGCGCCGGCAATTGTTCGCACAGCGTGGGCGCCAGGTACACCGAGCGGTAAACGATCGCCTGGGCGTTGTAGGAACTGTGCTGGGTGTTGGGTGGGATCCATACCGCATATTGCGGCGGCGACATAAAGCGACTGCCGGCCACTTCAAAGCGCATCACGCCACGGGCCGAGTAGTCCAGGGAACCCCAGGCATGCTGGTGCGCACTGGCATGGGTGTCAGCCTCGAATTCCGAATAACGGAAATACACCGGGGCCGGCAACTGGTCAAAATCGGGAAGGTTGATGTACTTCTTGAGCATGTTGTCTGGATACAAAGGTCGGATGGCTGGATCGAAGTATAGGCTTCGATACAGACAAAGGATAATCACCGCTCATAGACGCAATTGGTTCCTTTCGATGCAATACGCTTATCCGTTACTGGCCATTTTTATCTGGGCCGGCAATACCGTGGTCAACAAACTCGCGGTGGGGACGATTTTCCCTGCCGAGATCGGTTTTTACCGCTGGCTGCTGGCCGGCCTGCTGTTTACCCCGTTCATGCTCAAACCCGTCATCGCCAACTGGCCGCTGATTCGTCCCAACCTGGGCAAGATCTTCATCCTCGGCGTGCTGGGCATGGCGGTGTACCAGAGCCTGGCGTATTACGCCGCGAACCTGACCTCGGCCACCAATATGGGCATCATCCTCTCGCTGATGCCACTGATGGCTCTTACTGCCGCAATCATCAGCCTTGGCCAGCGCCTGACCTTCGGCGCCCTGACCGGTGCCGTGCTGTCGTTTGCCGGCGTGGTAGTGGTGGTTTCCGCCGGTAGTCTCAGCGCCCTGCTGCAACACGGGCTGAATATGGGTGACGCGATGATGCTGGTGGCCACCCTCGCCTACGCGGTCTACAGCACCCTGCTGAAAAAATGGCAGCTGCGCTTGCCGCCACTGGTGTTGCTGTACCTGCAGGTGCTGGTGGCGGTGGTGGTGTTGTTTCCGCTGTTCCTGCTCTCCGACAAGGCCGGCCTTGGCTGGTCGAATATCCCGCTGGTGCTGTACGCCTGCCTGCTGGCCTCGATGCTCGCGCCGCTGGCCTGGATGCATTCGGTGAAGACCCTCGGCCCAAGCCGCACCACGCTGTTTTTCAACCTGCTGCCGCTGATCACCGCGTTGATTGCCGCAGTGGTGTTGAAAGAGCAACTGGCGATGTATCACCTGGTGGGCGGCTTGCTGACCCTGGGCGGGGTGATTTTGTCGGAGCGCTGGACGACGCCGGTTCGCAGCAATGTCAGCGCGCAGGAAGCTACTTGAGCCCCACCACTCCGGCGACGATCAAGCCCACCGACACCAGCTTGATCAGCGTCAGGCTCTCCCCCAGCAACGCGAACCCGAGAAACACAGTGCCCAGTGAGCCAATGGCGGTCCAGATCGGGTAGGCCACGCTCACCGGCAACTCACGCATGGCCAGGGTCAGGAAGTAGATCCCGCCCACGGCCGCGACGACGGTGACCAGCGACGGCCACAGCCGGGTGAAGCCGTCGGCGTACTTCATGCCCATGGCGAAGGTCACCTCAAAGCCGGCGGCGATCAGCAGGAAAAGCCACGACACTTCAGAAGCTCCCGGCCAGGTCGCGCAGTTGCCCTTCGACTGCATCGCAGGAACGGCGGAAAACGCTCGGGTCGGACTCTTCGCCTTCTGCGGCGATCACCGTGACGTCTTCAATGCCGATGAACCCCAACGCGGTCCGCAAGTGCGGATCGGCGTGGTTCATCGCCTCGTTTTCCCCGCCCGGGCCAAAGCCGCTGCCGCCGCGACTGGTGATGATCAAGGCCTTTTTGCCCAACAATAACGGCTGGTACTGGGCGATGCCCTGGCTGTCCTGGGTGATGTCCACGGTATGGCCCATGCGCACGATCTGGTCGATCCAGGCCTTGAGGCCGCTGGGAATCCCGAAGTTGTACATCGGTACGGAAATCACCAGCAGTTCGTGCTCGACGAGCTCGGCTACCAGCTCATTGCTCAGTTGCAAATCGGCGTGCATGGACAACGGCATCGCCTGCGGCTCCGGGTGGAAGCTGGCGGCAATGAACGCTTCGCTGACGTGGGGGATAGACGCCCGGCCCACTTCGCGGCGGGTCAGCTGCGCGTCGGGATTGGCGGTGTGCCAGGCAGCCAGGAACACCTCGGCAAGGCGCCGGGAGTGGGAACGTTCGCCGCGGGGGCTGGAATGGATCGCAAGCATTTTTTTCATCTGTAGGCCTTCACACGCTAGACTCAGGCAACCTGAATGGCTGCCTCTGTTGCGCATAAATCTAGAGCCGAGCGGCCACCCTCACAAATGAGCAATAGTTGTTTTGGATGAACTGAATTCATCCATGGAGTCTCACATGTTTGCTTCGCTGCCCCTGACCGCCCTGCGCGCCTTTGAATCGGCCTCGCGCCTGTTGAGCTTCAAGGCCGCCGCCCAGGAGTTGTCGGTCACGCCGACGGCGGTATCCCACCAGATTCGCTCCCTGGAAACCTGGCTCGGCGTGCCACTGTTCGAGCGCCTTCCGCGCCAGGTGCGCCTGACGGAACGCGGCGAGCGCCTGTTCCACAGCCTGCACGGCGCCTTGCTGGACGTCGCGCAAAGCGTCGACACCCTGCGCCCGCAACGCAGCGCCGGCAATCTCACGCTCTCCACTACGCCGGCGTTTGCCGCTCTGTGGCTGGTGCCGCGACTCGGGCGCTTCTATGCCGCCCATCCGGATATCAGCCTGCGCCTGGACACCAACTGCGCCGTGGTCGATTTACAGCAGGATGCCAGCGTCGACCTGGTGATCCGCTACAGCATCGACGACTACACGAACCTCTACGGTTTGTGCCTGTTCGACGAATGTTTCGCCGTGTATGGCTCCCCCGAACAAGTCGCCCTGGCGCGCGAGCGCACCCCGACCCTGATCAGCGTGCGCTGGCATAACTCCAGGCTGTACGCCCTGGGCTGGAAGGCCTGGTGCGAAAAGGCCGGGGAAGACTGGTTGCAATCCGCTTCGCCGCTGCGCGAATACGACGAAGAACACTACGCCCTGCAAGCGGCCATCGCCGGCCAGGGCCTGGTGCTGGCGAGCAATATCCTGGTCTCGGAAAGCGTCGCCAGCGGGTTGCTGGTGCCTTACCGGCCACAGGTCCGCGTCAACGGCGCCGGCTACAGCGCCCTGTGCGTACCGGGACGGGAACGGCACCCGCCGGTCCGGGCGTTTTTTGAGTGGTTGCAGGAGGAAGCGCGGCTGTCGGGGCACGCTCTGTAAAATCCGATAAAACTTTTTGCGTTGCCTGGGACTCACAACTTGGAGCGATCACGCCGGCAGAGCGTGGCGCAAAACCGGATTAGTACCAGGAGAATGAGATGACTGACTCACATTTGTCTGACGTAGCCACTTTACGTGACCGCGCCCGCAAGAACGTCGAAAACGGTGCCGTGACCGAAGGTTATGACGCCGACCGCCAGGAAATCCTGCGTCTGCTCAACGAATCGCTGGCCACCGAGCTGGTGTGCGTGCTGCGCTACAAGCGCCACTACTTCATGGCCAATGGCGTCAAGGCGCATGTCGCCGCCGAGGAGTTCCTCGAGCACGCCACCCAGGAAGCCGAACACGCCGACAAGTTGGCCGAGCGTATCGTGCAGTTGGGTGGCGAGCCGGAGTTCAACCCCGACCTGCTGTCGAAGAATTCCCACGCGCAGTACGTGGCCGGCAATACGCTGAAGGAGATGGTCTACGAAGACCTGGTGGCCGAGCGCATCGCGGTAGACAGCTATCGCGAAATCATCCAGTACATCGGTGACAAAGACCCGACCACTCGCCGGATCTTCGAAGACATCCTGGCCCAGGAAGAAGAACACGCCGACGACATGGCGGATATTCTGAAGGACCTGTAACTAACACAGCTAACACCGCAAAACCCATGTGGTAGCGGGCTTGCTCG